>NZ_LVIA01000005.1:0-119988 GCF_001596805.1 Halomonas sp. KX33721
AGAGCGGGACGCCACCGAGCAAGCCGCCTATCAGGAAAAGGTGGCGCGGCGGGAGGCGCAGCGCAAGGCCGGCAAGAAGCCCCGTGGGCGTGACCCCGAACCGCCCACTGGTGGCCCGCGTGACAAGGATCAGATCAATTTCACCGACCCGCAGTCGCGCATCATGCCGGTCACCGGCAAGGGGTTTGATCAGTGCTACAACGCCCAAGCCGCGGTTGATACCGAGAGTCTGCTGGTGACCCATGTCCACGTCACGCAGGCGACCAATGACAAGCAGCAAGTCATGCCGCTACTGACGGCCTGGCAAGGTTACCCGGAAACGCTGGGAAAACCTGACCACCTGCTGGGTGATACCGGCTACTTCAGTGCCAGCAATATCCAGGCCTGCCATGACCATGGTATCGAACCGCTGTTGGCGATGAAGCGAGACGTCCATCACCTTCCGGTCTTTGAACGTTTCGCCGCGGATCCGCCTGCCCCGGAGAGCGAGGACCCCGTCGAACAGATGGCACACCGCTTGAAGACGCAGGCGGGCCGAGCGCTCTACGCATTGCGCAAACATACCGTGGAGCCGGTCTTCGGGATCATCAAACACGTGATGGGGTTCCGGCAGTTCTCGCTACGCGGACTGGATAAGGTCAGCGGCGAGTGGCGATTGGCCACCATGGCGTGGAATATCAAGCGGATGCACCGGTTGACGGCGGGCTGAGGGCTCGCCGCGCCCAACCGGCCAGCAGGCAAGGCGTCAGAACCGCCTTGCAGAAGCTGAGGGGCAGGTTAAGAGCCACACAACAGCACCAACACCAACACAGGGGGGGTGAAGAACCCACGCCTCAGCTCATCCATTAACCTCAAGTCCGACAGACTGCTAGTAGAAGCTTGGCGGCAGGAGGGAACAACTACACTGCCGACGCGGTTATTAGATGACATCTTTAGCGCGCAGGTGGATGTCGGGCGGCTAAGTAGCAACGCGCGTATGGCGGTTGCCACTCTTGCAGACCTAGGGCGTCAAATGATGCAGGTTGATAGCGTTGATGCGCTGGTTAACCTGCGCAGTAACCAAATTTCTCAGCAAGTCTCGCTAGCGCGCCAATCACTTGCTGCCATCGCAACTGCGCCGGACACCACGTTTGTACAGCGCGAAATGATTAAGCGGCTTGATGCGGTCATCGTCGAGCTGAACGGCCTGATGGTGGAAGATGCTGACTCAGTTTACGCCCTACGCCAGCAGCAGCTGACGTTAGGTGCCCAATTGCAAGCAGCTCTGGTGAATGTTGCCCAGGCCACCATGCAAATGCGTAATGCGCTCAGTGATATTGAAGCTTACACGGTAGAGAAGGCAGCAAGTGCCAGCGATGAAGCCCAAACCCTGGCTAACGCAGGTCGTACGCTGCTGATTTTGGTAACGTTAGGCGTCATCGTAGTATTGGCCATCTTCGGCTGGCGCACCCTCGTGCGTGTGCTGGGCCCACTAGTGGCCATGCGCCGTCAGATGGAGAACATCAGCGGCGCTGCCGGTGAAAATGCCGACTTATCCATGCGCTTAGCCCTAGAGCGTAATGATGAGGTCGGGCAAGCGGCCCAGGCATTTAACCGAATGATGGATACCTTTGAAGGCATGGTGGCGAGAATTCGTGAAAGCGCCGAAGCCATTGCCGCGAGCAGCCGTCAGATTGCCGCCGGTAATGAAAACCTTTCCCAGCGGACCGATCAGCAGGCGGCATCGCTGGCTGAAACGGCCTCTAGCCTGGAGCAGATAACCGCCACGGTAAAACAGACCGCTGACTACGCCGACCAAGCTAAAGGTGTCAGCGGTAGTGTGGATGAGCGAGCGCGTTCAGCGGGCGATGTTGCCAAGCGCACCACTGCTGCCATGAGCGATATCCGGCAGGCGAGCGAAAAGATTACCTCTATTATCAAAGCCATTGATGATATCGCCTTCCAAACGAACCTTCTGGCATTGAACGCTTCGGTAGAAGCCGCCCGGGCAGGAGAGCAGGGGCGTGGTTTCGCGGTGGTTGCCCAGGAGGTACGTAAACTAGCAGGGCGCAGTGCGGAAGAGGCGGCGCAAATTCGCCACCTAGTAGATGACAGCGTGAAAAAAGTGAGTGAAGGCGAACAACTGGTAAATGCCTCCAGCCACCACTTGCAGGAGATCATCGACAGCCTATCCGAAGTGACTCGCTACGTAACGGAAATTGCCGGAGCGACCAAAGAGCAGTCGGCGGGTATCGACCAGATTAACCAAGCGATCTCGCAGTTGGATCAGGTCACGCACCAAAATGCCCGCTTGGTACAAGAAGCCTCTACAGCTAGTCAGACCTTGGACGATCGCGCAGGCGATATGCACACGCTGGTCAGCCGCTTCCACGTGAGTCACAGCCCTGGACAGCATCAGGCTGCGCTGCCTGCGAAGCAGGATACCGCCCGCCTGACCTGATCGAAAGCTTGAACCTTTCGTCATAGCGATGTCTCCTATGTAATTCTAAAACCAGGCCGCCTCACTGATGATGCGCCGACCCATAAGTTTGCCAGTACCGTCGAAGAAGCGGGGGATAACCAAATCTCTCGGGCCAACGTGGCCTATGCATTGCTACGTGTGGTGCAAACCCCTGGCCTCATCAATCAAGAAGTCACGCTGCTTGATGGCCAGCGGCCTATCGACGCGCTGCTGTAGCGCTAGTTGTTTTAGCGCTAAGTGATCATAAGCCCGCTGGTTCTCAACGGGCTTTTTTTTTGTGCTGAGTGAAATCATTGCTAGGTGTAGTAAGGGCGTACTACCCGACTGAGCACAGCGCTTGCTAGTCTCAATAAACACGCCCATTGCGTGTGCTCCACCTCGACACAATCACAAGGAGAACGGAGATGAGCAGCAAACGTATTTTAATGATTACCGGTGATTTCACAGAAGATTACGAAACCATGGTGCCCTTTCAGGCGCTGATGGCGGTGGGGCACCAAGTCGATGCGGTATGCCCCGGTAAAGCCTCGGGGGATACGGTTGCCACTGCGATCCACGATTTCGAAGGCGACCAGACCTACAGCGAGAAACCCGGGCACCGGTTTGCGCTAAATGCAGATTTCGCCAGCATCAATCCGGCCGATTACGACGCCCTGGTCGTGCCCGGTGGCAGGGCACCTGAGTATCTGCGGCTCAATCAAGAAGTGCTCGCCATGGTGAGGCACTTCTTTGATACCCAAAAACCGGTCGCTGCCATCTGCCATGGCGCCCAGCTGCTGGCCGCTGCCAAGGTGCTGGAGGGTAAACAGTGCTCGGCTTATCCCGCATGCCAGCCGGAAGTCGAGCTCGCTGGCGGGCAGTTCGCCAACTTGGAAGTCACCGATGCCGTTACCGATGGCAATCTTGTGACTGCCCCTGCATGGCCCGCCCATCCAGCTTGGCTGGCGCAGTTTATGGCGCTATTGAACAAGTAAAGCGAAGGAGCGCGCCCGCTTGTTGGGCGCGCATTACATCAACCGCTATGCTGAGCTCATACAATGGGCGCAAGTAAGTGCAAGGGGGCGTTATGTGCAAACTGTTTATTGATGCTGACCCAGAGCTGTGGCGAAGCGCTACGCACTCGCTGCGCATCGACGGGATGGTGACCAGCGTGCGAATGGAGAACTACTTCTGGCGGCTGCTAGAAGAAATCGCCCAGCGCGATGGTATGAACACCGCACAAATGATCACCCGGCTTTACCATGAGTCGATTGATGCCGGGCACGACTTGGGAAATTTCACGTCGTTTTTGCGCGTATGCGCATTGCGCTACCAAGCCCTACAGCTCAGCGGCGATATACCGCCAAGCGTGACAGTGCCCATCGGCGAGCTGGATGCGCAGAAAATTCTTTCCCGTGAAAGCACGTTGCGTGATATCACTTTGAGTGAGCGCGCGCTGCATAAAAAACACGTTCACTAGTGTCGGTATGTTGCGGTTACTCCAACCGCTCGCGCAGCGCAATAAATGCTGGAGGGTTTGGGTGTCGGTGGTGATGTCATGAATCACCGGGGCCTGCTGGGCGCGCTGCCACTAGCGCCAGCACACTGAACCACGTCAGCACCTTGGGCCAGCGGCTTTTATGGCGTTGCTGGTGGAGTTTATCGGCCATGTTTCCCCCTTGCGTTTTTGTGAGCACCGTTTGAAATAACAGACATTGGCCACCGCATAGCCAGCGATATGGTAGCGTGGCTATTTTCTGGCCTGATACCCGAACGTAAGAGTAACCCTGATGAGCCATTCCCATGCCACTTCGCCCTTAGCGGCTCCCATACGCGCACTGTTAACCCAGGCCCCGGCCAGCGCGCTGCCCATGACCTATCAGCAGGTAGCCAACACCCTAGGGCTGACGCCACCGCGTACCATTGCACGGGTGGCCCAAGCGCTTGAACAGTTAATGGAAGAGGATGTAGCCGCCGGGCGGCCAATGATCGCCGCGCTGGTTATCAGCCGTCGAGGAGAGGATTTACCGGCCAGCGGCTTTTTTGAAAAAGCCGTTGCACTAGGCCGGTTTCCAAGTGCCCCAGCGCAGCATAGCGCCCGCTATGCTGAAGAGCGCGAGCAGGCGCTGCGTGCCCGCTAGTGGGCGCGTGATTCGCTTTCGTTAGCGCTGGCGCAGCGGTGTTAACAGGTCGCTTAAACCGTTATGGTCAATTTCATGCATCAGTTGCAGCAGTTGACCAATCTCCCCGTTGGGAAAACCTTCCCGGGCAAACCAGTTCAGGTAGGGGCCCGGCAAATCAGCAATAATCCAGCCTTCATATTTGCCAAAGGGCATCTTTCGCGTCACCAAGGTCTCCAAATCTTCTGGTTTCATGCGTTAATTCCTTTCATTCTCATTTAAGATTTCTTTTATGTTCCCGTCATCGTGGTCTTTGTTAGACTTTCGTCGAATTTTTTTACCAAGCAGCGCGTAAAGCATCGCCCAGTTGGGCGGGGATACAAGCGCGCACCGCGTAGCGGTGCCGGATTGATTTCGCCTCACTACCCTGATGTTTATACAGCATGACAAAGCGTGCCTACAAAGAACGGTTCTACCCCACCTCCGAACAGGCTGAGCTGCTGAACGACGTGCGTGCCTACACGGCAGAAACGCTACAGTTGGATGAGCCTATGAATCTGCCTGCCGATAGCGTTGAGCAGAGCGATGTTCAAGACGAAGCAGAGGCCAATGAACAGCCTAAAGAAGCGTCCAGCACCACGGAAGAAGAGAGCACCACCGAGGCGTAAGCCATGCGTGTGATGTGCTTTCCAACGCCAGCCACCGGGCTGGCGTTTTAGTGTGTAGCGGTAGCTACTTGCGTCAGCAGGGCGGCCAGTGCCAGAGCCGGTTCACTTAGCTGGCCGCTGGCGCGGTGAACGATGCCGATATCGCGATGGAAGGTGTGCTCTTTCAAATCGATGGCGCGCACTCCGGCAGGCCAGCGCCGGATGGCGCTTGGCTGCGGCACCAGCGCCACCCCCACGCCGTTGGTCACCAGCTGCACGATCGCTTCTAGTTCGTCTACCTCACACACGTCCCGCACTTGGCAGTGGTTGTCTCTTAAAAAGCGATCAACCTGGCGGCCGCCAAACGACGCGCGGTCATAGCGCACAAACGGCTGGCTGGAGAGTAACTCACGCCAATCGTTACCGGCCATTTGGCGGGGCACCAGTAACCGAAACGGCTCATGGGCAAGGGGCTGCCAGCGTAGGTCGCTGTGCAGCGAAAAAGGCGGACGAATGATCACCGCCATATCCAGCTCCCCCGCATCTACCTGATTCATTAGCGCAAGCGAAAGCCCCGGCACTACCCGGGTGCGGCACTCGGAAAACTGGCGGTGAAAGCGCGCCAATACGTTTGGCAAAAGCGAGCGCTGAATGGAAGCAATCGCCCCTAAGGTGACGCGAGTAGCGACCTCCTGCCCGGCGGATGACGCCCCCAAGGTGCCGTACAACGCTAGCAGTGCCTGCGCCTGCTGCAGCGTCTCTTGCCCGCGCTGGGTAAGTACTGCCGCACGGCCGCTGCGCTCGAATAGTGCCACGCCAAGCTCCGCTTCCAAACGCTTCATCTGCGCGCTGACGGCGGCTTGCGTTAGGCCAATGCGCTGGCCTGCGGCGGCAAAGGTGCCGTGCTGAGCCACGGCGATGAGCGTTTTAAGTTCGCGAATCATGGTCGATGGATCTTTAAATTCATCAATAAAAATTGTCAATGCATCAAAAAACAATTGATTTTATTTTTGCATAACGCCTTTTAGGATAGTGACACGGTGGTAGCGCAACGCGCTAGCCATTCACAAATACATTTCTAACGACATTCCCAGCGACATTCCTCAACAACAGCAACACACCAGGAGATTTCCATGAGCCTTTCCCCTTTCCACTTAGCGATTCCTGTGTACGACGTTGCCTTGGCGCGTACTTTTTACAATGACGTGTTTGGTCTGGAAGAGGGCCGCTCCAGCGACCATTGGGTAGACTTCAACTTCTTCGGCCATCAGTTGGTGATTCATGAGCACCCCAAAACGCCCGGCCAAGAGAGCGCCCACACCAACCCGGTGGATGGTCACAACGTGCCGGTACCGCACTTCGGGGTAATTCTTGAGTGGGATGAGTGGGAAGCCCTGGCCGCGCGCCTAAAAGAGCGCGATACCGACTTTATCATTGAGCCTTACATCCGCTTTAAAGGCGAAGTAGGCGAGCAGGCGACCATGTTCCTGCTAGACCCTTGCGGTAATGCGCTAGAGTTCAAAGCTTTCCAAGATAAGAGTCAAATCTTCGCCAAATAAGCTTGGCTCGCCAGGAGCCATCAGGCGCGCAGCGCCTGCTCCTGGCGGCGATGCTGCAGCGGCGACTCGCCAAAGTAGCGCTTATAGTCCCGGCTGAACTGCGGCACGCTGCGGTAGCCAACTGCCAGCGCCGCTTGGTTCACATTGTGACTATCTTGCAACAGCAAAGAGAGAGGTCAAGAAGGGCCAGATTAAGTGTGGGCAACCACCCGGATGCGCACATAATCCGCTGTCCAGTTACCTTGGCCGTCGCTTAGGCTGTGGGCCAACAGATTCAGCGTGTTATCGAAAATAGCGTCTTTCAGATCATCTTCCAGCCCGTGGAAGAAGGGGCTGGCAAACGTCTCTAGCCAGCTCGCCATGCCATTAGGCAGCGGCGTTGGGCGGGGGATGAGTTCAATGCTATCCACACGGAAGCCAACCGTTTGAAGCAGGTTGCCATACTCCTTGGTGGTTGGAAAATACCAAGGGTGGCGGCCTTTAGAGCTAATGCCGCGAAACTGCAGCGAGGCAATGAGCGCAGTGCAAATGGCGGCCACGTTGCCATGGCCGCCAAATTCCGCTACGAAACGCCCGCCGGGTTTCAGTGCCCGTTTTACTCCGGCCAGCACTGCTTGAGGGTCCAGCATCCAGTGCAGTGCTGCATTGCTAAATACCGCATCGAACTCATGGTCAAAGGGCAACTGGTGACCGTCAATGATTCGTGCCGTTACGCCACGTTTTTGGGCGGCGGCCACCATATCAGCAGAGGCATCGATACCCAGTACATCGGCACCTAGCTGCATAATGCGCTCAGTTAATGCACCTTCGCCGCAGCCAAGATCCAGAATGCGCTGCCCTGGCTGGGGCGAGAGCAGCTTGACCACGTCATGGCCAAGATCAGGAACAAAGCTGGCATGTTCCGCGTACCGGTCGGCATTCCATGCCTGACCTGACGGGGAGTGAGAGGCGTTTGACATATCGGCTTCCTAGCATCGTTATTGGACTCAGTGGGTTATTAGCAGTATAGCGAGCGTTCACTTTCACGCGTGCAACATCACGTAAAAATTCTTTAACCACCGTACGTTAACAACTCAGTGTTAACCAAATTGACCGTCTACCCAAGTGTAGACAATACGGTTACGCTGATGACTTATCAGGGAGAGAGTAACCATGAGCCAGCATCATCAAGCGGATGATAATTTTGAAGGTGGGGAAGAGCACGGCGAAGGTATGGATCATTATTATCGTCACCTATGTCATGGCGATTGGTGAGTTTACCCACATCATCGTCGGCACCAGTGAAGCGCTGTATCTGGAGTTCGATGGTCATATTTCTTGGTACGACAAAGCACTGAAGAGGAAAATGTTATGAATGACGTGATTAAGCTACTGAATTCCCACCGTTCGATTCGTAAATTCACTGATCAAGAGATCCCCCGTGGCCTGCTGCTGGAGCTGATTCAAGCAGGGCAGGCCGCTGCCACGTCTAGCCATGTGCAGGCGTACACGGTGATTCATGTGAAAAATCCGGATAACCGTGAAGCCATCGCCGAGCTGGCTGGTGGACAAGGCTATGTTGCTAGCAGCGCGGCATTCTTGGTGTTCTGTGCCGATATGAAGCGCCCAACAGAAGCTTCCGCCCGCACGGGCGCCAACGTTGAGCGCGGTATGACGGAACAGCTGCTTGTCGCCACGGTGGATACCGCGCTCATGGCACAAAATGTGGCCATAGCTGCCGAATCGGAAGGGCTGGGTATTTGCTATATCGGCGGCATTCGTAACAACCCAGATGCGGTGAGCGAACTACTACGTCTGCCTGCTCATGTTTACCCAGTGTTTGGTATGTGTCTTGGGTACCCCGCCCACCAGCCGGAGGTGAAGCCGCGACTGCCCGTTGAAGCGATTCTTAAAGAGGACTACTACACTGATGATAGTGACCATGTAGCCGCCTTTGACGACACCATGCAGGCGTACTATCAATCTCGTAGTAGCGGCAATAAAAATAGTGATTGGTCGCACAATCTAACCCCTCTGTTTGATAGCAAGCTGCGCCCCCATATGCGTGATTTCTTGGTGAAACGCGGCTTTACCATGAAATAAGGAGTCATCCTATGTCCCTTCAGCGTGCCTACGTTCTACTGGCCGGGCTTTATAGCCTGCTACCTGTGATAGGTATCGTGGCCGTGTTTTCCGGCGGCGGAACGCCTCTTGCCATGGCATACCTCTTTTGTTGGTGCCTTGGGCGTGGTCGGGCTGTGGGGGTATGGTTTTAAAGCGCAGTGTCATGAGTCAGCGTATGTGGCGGCCGTTGGCAGGGGTGTTTGTGGTGTGTAGCGTGGTACAGCTAGTCATTATGCTGACCATGCCTGTTTCTGGTGTTTTACTGACTTGGATGCTCACCAGCAGTATCTTCGCCATGCTACTGGCGGTGCTGCTTTACCATTATGGCAACCGCGACCAGCCGCTGTGGGCGACTGATGAAGAGCGTTCTACCGCGCAAAGGCTTGCAACAATGCTCGAGACTAAAGCGACGGTGACCGCCGTACACCGAGAGCTTGGCCATGAAAATAGCGTTAATGTGGCTAAGGTAGGCAGTGCCTACCACGCTCGGATAACGCGCCGCTCAGAGAGTGGGCAGGAAACCTTTGAAAGGCGCTTTCGGCATCCTGAAACCCTGGTGTTTTTTGTAGAGAAATTCGCCAGCGTGACACCGCAGGAGTTCACCTCCTCCGGTGCGACCTCCTAAAGGTATCAATGCGGGTGATTACTCTACTAACTCAAGCAGGCGGTCGGGGTAGTCGGTAAACAGGCCGTTCGCCCCCAGCGCCATTAAACGCTGCATCTCATCTGGTTCATTGATGGTGTAGACGTGTACCGGCAGGCCATTAGCTTGGGCCTGGCGAATAAAGGCCGCATCAATCACTTCGTTGCCCTGATAGGTCGCGTTGGTGCCAATCCCTGCTGCATACTCGGCAATGGCCTGAAAGTCAGCGTCGTTAATCTCACTTGGCCCTGGAGTAGTGTTTTGCCACTCCACCAACTGTTCGCTGTTTTGCTCGCTAGGTGAGTACCACAGCAGCTGAATTAACGGCAGGTTAGGGTTGAGCGCCTGTAGTTTGAGCAGGCTTTGCTGGTCAAACGACTGCACCAATACTCGGCCTTCATTAATCATATCGTAGGCTTCAAGACGCTCCACCAATGCCTCTTCCAAGCCAGGGTTGAGGTCAGGGGATTTTGTTTCGATGTAATAACGCGTCGTTTGACCAAAGTGGTCGAACAGCTCGTTAAGCGTCAGGATCTGCGTGCCGGAAAAATCCGCATCTGCATACTCGGGATTCGCTTCGTGAAACCACGAGCCGGTATCCAGCGCTTTTAACTCAGCCAGGGTGTAATCATGGATATGGCCTTTGCCATCGCTGGTGCGTTCAAGGGTGTCATCGTGGAAGATCACCACCTCGCCATCAGCGCTTAGCTGAGCATCCAGCTCCAGATAATCCACGCCCCACTTATGGGCCAGCTCGTAGGCCGCTAATGTGCTTTCCGGCGCATGCCCGCTTGCTCCGCGATGGGCAATCACTTGGAAATTTTTCAAGTCGTTAAGCTGCTGAGTAAGCGGTGTATCGTTCGCCGCTACGGCAGTGGTAGACGAAGCCGCTAATAGCGTTAGCGTCGTTATCAATGAATAGCGCAACATAATAACACCTTGATAGATAAAGCCATGTAAGACCTTACCAGCCTAACATGACAAACGCACGCTCTACTGAACCACTTTGAATTGCACCGTGAGCCTCATAGGACGCTTGTTCGGATCATTAGCTTCGTTATAGCTAGTGCCCGGGGGCAAGGCTTCACTTAATATCAACTAAGCTGAACCCAGGTCCTCAAGAGGTTGCTCCATGAACCACAAAGAACACCACCGCTCTCATCGTGCTGGCAGGATGACAGCTGCGTCTCGTTTGATGACCCGGACGATGTCAACGTGCCCCAATACTTCGTGGGCTACCCCTTCGATGGCCACGACGCCACCGTGGGCAACGGCACCATGACCGCCTTTCAGTTCACCGACATCAAAGAGGTCGACACGCTGCATCACCTCGCCCTGGAAAGCGGCGGAAGCGACGAAGGCGCACCGGGCTTTCGGCCGCAGTACGGAGAAGGCTTTTATGCCGCCTACGTGCGACCCGGATGGCAACAAGTTGGCGTTTGTGGTGTACCCACACCGAGTAGGGCTTTAACCTTCCAATTCCTTGCGTAACCAATCAGCCAGCGATTCGCTGCGGCGGGCGTTGGCGTGTTTGGGCAGCCACAGGCAGAGCCTGGCCGGGGTTTCGATGCTGCCCCAAGGGGCGACAAGTCGTCCGCTTTTCAGATCATCTTCTACGAGTAGCTTCGGGGCGATGGCGACCCCTAGGCCCGCCACGGCAGCTTCTATGAGGTAGTACAGGTGCGCAAAGCCTTGGCCCTGTTGGAGGGCTGTTTTCAATGCGGCGGTTTCCAGCCCTTGGGCGTCTGCCCACTGGGGCCACGCTTGGGGGCGTGAGGCGGTATAAAGCAGTTTGTTGGTAAACAGCGATGCGGGATGAGAGGTATGGCACGCATCCGCCAAACGTGGGCTGGCCACGGCGCAAATTTCCTCAGACATCAGCTCAATCAGCTCGCCCTCGTCAGGCCACGGTGGCTCGAAAAAGGCCAGTGTTGCGCTGGTCTCCGGCTGGCCGGGCTGCTCGGAATCGCTCACCACCACCTGAAGTTTTAGCTCCGGCAGCGCCTGGTTTAAGCGGTCTAAACGGGGAATCAGCCAGCGGGCCAGCAGGCTGCCGGGGCAGGCCAGGGTAAACGGTGCTTCTTCCACCTCATGCTTGAGCCGGGTGCAACTATCCCTGAGCTTGGCGAAGGCTTCCCCCACGCCGTTTTGCAATTGCTCTCCGTGGTGAGTGAGTACTAGCCCCCGCCCGGCTTTGGTGAACAGTGCTACGCCAAAATGCTCATCCAGGCTCTTTAGCTGTCGGCTTACCGCACCGTGGGTCACGCTTAGCTCATCGGCGGCGGCGGTTACGCTGCCTAGCCGGGCGGTGGCTTCAAAGGCGCGCAGGGCGCTTAAGGGCGGCAGGCTGTGTTGCATGGATGTCTCTTTCAATAGTTGCGTAAAACTCACAGGTTGGTGCCATCTTATCGATTTTTCTTCCCGCCTGCCTGCGCTAACGTCATCACAACCCTAAATCGCCCCAAAACGCAGAGGTCGTGATGAATAAACCTTTAAGCCTACCCGATGCCAACGGGCTGTTTGGCAGTTTCGGTGGCCGCTTTGTCGCTGAAACCCTAATGCCGCTGATTCTTGAACTGCAGGATGAGTACGCCACCGCCAAAAACGACCCTGAATTTCAGCGCCAGCTCGCCTATTTTCAGGGCGACTACGTCGGCCGCCCCAGCCCTCTCTACTTTGCCGAGCGGCTCACCGAGCACTTCGGCGGCGCGAGCATTTACCTCAAGCGTGAAGAGCTAAACCACACCGGCGCACACAAGATTAACAACTGCATTGGTCAAGTATTGTTGGCCAAGCAAATGGGCAAAAAGCGCATCATCGCGGAAACCGGCGCAGGCATGCACGGCGTTGCCACCGCTACCGTGGCTGCGCGTTTTGGTTTGCCCTGCGTGATTTACATGGGCGCCACCGACATCGAACGCCAGCAGCCCAACGTATTCCGCATGAAACTGTTAGGGGCGGAAGTAATCCCCGTCACTTCAGGCACCGGCACGCTGAAAGATGCCATGAACGAAGCGCTGCGCGATTGGGTAACGAATGTCGACGACACCTTCTATATCATTGGCACCGTGGCAGGCCCGCACCCTTACCCGGCGATGGTGCGCGATTTTCAAGCGGTGATTGGTCATGAAACCCGCGCTCAGATGCTCGAAAAACAGGGCCGTTTGCCGGACTCCCTGGTGGCTTGCATTGGTGGCGGCTCCAATGCGATGGGGCTGTTTCACCCCTTCCTGAATGACGCCGATGTGAAGATGATTGGCGTGGAAGCAGGCGGCAAAGGCGTCAACAGCGGCCTACATGCTGCCAGCCTGAACGGCGGCACCCCCGGCGTGCTGCACGGCAACCGCACCTACCTGCTGCAAAACGAAGATGGTCAGATTATCGACGCTCACTCGATTTCCGCAGGGCTGGACTACCCCGGCATCGGCCCCGAGCACGCTTGGCTGCACGAGCAAGGGCGGGTCGAGTACGTTTCCGCCACCGATGACGAAGCGCTGGAAGCATTCCAAATCTGCTGCCGCCAAGAGGGCATCATCCCCGCGCTAGAAACTGCCCACGCCCTGGCTGAAGTGGCTAAGCGCGCGCCGACACTTCCCCGCGAGCACCTGATGGTGGTCAACCTCAGTGGCCGTGGCGATAAAGACATGATGAGCGTGGCCCATCATCTGGGGGATAAGTTCGGAGTAAAAAACGTATGAGCGCGATACAGGAGAACGACATGACTAACACCTCTCGTCTTGAACACTGCTTTACCGCGCTCAAACAGCAAAACCGTCCGGCGCTGGTCAGCTACCTCACCGCTGGCGACCCGGATGCCAAGACCTCTCGCCGCCTGCTGCACGGGTTGCCGGAAGCAGGCGTGGATATCATTGAACTCGGCATGCCGTTCAGCGACCCCATGGCCGATGGCCCCGCCATTCAAAAAGCCGCCCTGCGCGCGCTGGAAAACGGCCAGACCCAAGCCAAAACGCTGGAGATGGTGCGCCAGTTCCGTGAACAAAACAGCACCACCCCCATCGTGCTGATGGGCTACTACAACCCGATATACTGCTACGGCGTCGAGCGTTTTCTCACCGATGCCGCCAAGGCCGGGGTAGACGGGCTGATCGTGGTAGATCTACCGCCCGAACACGACGAAGAGCTGTGCCAGCCTGCCGCCCAGCACGGCATCGATTTTATCCGCCTCGCCACGCCCACCACCGATGCCAAGCGCCTGCCCAAAGTGCTGGCCAACGCTTCCGGGTTTATCTACTACGTTTCCGTGGCGGGGGTGACGGGCGGCAGCGCCCCCACACCGGAGCGTTTAGAAAGCGCCGTTAATCAGCTGCGCGAACACACGCCGCTGCCCATCGCCGTAGGCTTTGGTATCCGCACCGCCGAACAGGCCGCCACCATTGGCCGCTTCAGCGACGCCGTGGTAGTAGGTTCTGCGCTGGTAGACTGCATCGAACACGCCAGCAGCGGTGATGACGCCGTGACGCGGGTGCATGGGCTGGTGAAAGAACTGGCGGAGAGTGTGAGAGGGTGTAGACATTAGGCATCGCATCGTTGAGCAGTGAATGTAAACAGCGAACGCTTGGAGTAGTTGCAAAAAAAGAGCTAATATTAGGGCTAGAAAAGGAGCTTTTTTATGGCTTCAGGAGGTTTCCATGCACCAAGTATTAGCTAACTTTTCGGTCAGTATTTCTGAGCTAAAGAAAAACCCTTCGGCACTGCTGAGCCAGGCAAGCGGTGCCCCCATTGCTGTGTTGAATCACAACAAGCCCGCCGCTTACCTTGTCCCTGTAGAAACTTATGAGGCGATGATGGAGATGCTGGAAGACTACGAGCTGGCCAAGCTAGTGGAAGAGCGTCGCGCCGATAAAGACAAGGCCGTCACGGTATCACTGGATGACCTATAAGCTACGCTTTTTGCCCGCGGCCTTGAAAGAGTGGGAAAAGCTTAGCCCACCCGTCAAACAACAGTTCAAAAAGAAGCTGGCTGAAAGGCTAGAAACCCCTCGTGTGCCTGCCGATAAACTCAGTGGTTTCGATGCCTGCTATAAAATAAAGCTTCGAAGCGTAGGCTATCGTCTGGTCTATGAAGTAGTGGATGATGAACTGTTTATCTACGTTATTGCTGTGGGTAAGCGTGACAAAGGCAAAGTCTACGCGTCGCTAAAGCGCCGGATATAATCCATCACTTATCGTGCAAATGACCACAAACAGAGGCAAATAATGGGCAAACTCTTTTCATTGCTGGTACTGCTAGGGCTGGGCTACGCAGGACTCTATGTCTACTACGGCGTGGTGGTTGAGAAGGGAGTCGAGGAGCAGTTAGAAGCCCGTGGGCTGTCATCGTTGAGTGTGGATAACGTCGAGTACGATTGGCTGGCCCCAGTGAGTGACAGCGCCCATGTTGCCGTCACGCTTGGCTACCGTGGCTCTCAAGCAGCGGTCAACATGCAGCTACAAGGCCACCCGCTGTTTTCTGATGAGGTCACGGTACAGCTCGATAGCCTGCAAGCGCTGCGCTTGGGCCTTAGCTTTGGGCAGTAGTCTTGAGTAGCCGCCTCGTGCAATAACCCCCCTAAAAGGACACCCCCATGTTTACCGGCCTGAGTGCGTTTCCGTTAACCCCCATGAATGAGCAAGGCATCAACGAGCAGGAATTTATCCAGCTAGTGGCGCGCTTGGCGCAGGCGCAGGTGGATTCCATCGGCGTGCTGGGTTCTACCGGTAGCTACGCTTATTTAAGCGTGGAAGAGCGGGCGCGGGTGGCCAAGCTGAGTGTGGAGAGTGCGGCGGGGGTGCCGGTGGTGGTGGGCATTGGCGCGCTGCGCACCCGCGATGTGCTGGCCAATGCCGAGCACGCACAGCAGGCTGGGGCTGGCGGCCTGCTATTAGCGCCTGTTTCGTACCAAAAGCTGACCGATGACGACGTGTTTAACCTGTTCAGCACCATTAGCCACGCCATCAGCGTGCCGCTATGTGTGTACGACAACCCCGGCACCACCCACTTTACGTTCAGCGACGAGCTGCACGGGCGCATTGCCGAGTTGCCCCAGGTGCGCTCAATTAAAATTCCGCCAGTGCCCAATAACCTAGAAGACGCCAAAGCCCGCGTGGCGCGGCTGCGGGCGCTGATTCCTGATGATGTAACCATCGGCATCAGCGGCGACCCCGCCGCCGCGACGGGCCTGTTGGCAGGCTGCGAGGCGTGGTATTCGGTGATGGGCGGGCTCTACCCAGAATTAGCGCTGGCGCTAACACGCGCCGCCCGAGCGGGCGACGCTGAACAGGCTCAAGCCCGCTCAGACGCCTTAGCACCGCTATGGGCGCTGTATCACGACTATGGCGGCAGCCTGCGGGTGGCAGCGACCATTGCCGAACTCACCGGTCGCGCTAGCGCACCTTGCCTGCCCCAGCCGCTGAACACCCTGCAAGGGGAAGCTCGTCAACGGGTGGCAGCGGTGATCGAGGCACTGGACCTTCACTAAATCGCATCAAGCAAAGCGCACGTGGCTAAAGCCCTTGCGCACCGCGCCGCAGCCAGTTGTGAACAAACTCCAGCTTGCGCAGCGCCACTTCGGAAAGCACAAACGGGTAGAGATCCGACAGCCCCATCGAACGGTTTACATGGTTCACGCCTGCCACTAAGGATGCCGCAATATGAATCAGCCGCTCTGAATCCGGTTCAGCGTAGGCATCCCAATTATGGTCATTCGGTAGCACGGGCGAGGTCATGCCCGACGACACAAAGCTATCGGTGATATCGGTTAAGTGCAGCAGGTGCGAGGTGGTTTCCGCCCAATCCTCGTGGGGGTGGGAAGACGCATAGGTGGAGAGAAACCGCGTGTGCCAATCCGCAGGCGGGCCGTTTTGGTAGTGGCGCTGCAAGGCCGCCGGGTAATCTTCCCGCTCATCGCCAAACATCTCGCGGAAGGCATCCAGAAAATCCTTCCGCAAGCTAAGGCGCCACCACAGCATATGAGCAATTTCATGGCGCATATGGCCAATCATGGTGCGGTAAGGCTCATCCAACGCCTCTTTGCGGGTGGTGCGCAGCACGGCATCGGCCTCCGCCACGCTAATGGTCACCACGCCACCCACGTGCCCCATTGGCACTGGGGTATCGCCTTCCGCCAGCATATGAAATACCGGCGGCGCGCCGGGGTTTTCCGGGCGAAACCAGTGCCAGCGGCCTAGGTTATCAATTACCCAGCGCTTGGCTGCCTCGGTTTGCGCCCAGTTGGGTATCGCATCGGAAATGGCAGGGTCCGGGGCTAGGGCGGTCATCGCGCAGGCGCGGCAGAACTCGCCATGCTTGGGGGCAATCCAGTTACAGCCAATCACTTCATGATTGGCACAGAAGGGCGGCATGGGAATAAACGCCCGTGCCTGGGGGTCGTAAGCCACCGGCACACCATCCGCCGTGACCAAATTATCGAACCAGAGTGAACCGGCACCGACCGGATTAGAAAAACGCGCATAGGTCGGGTATCTCAAGAGAAACGAAGCTTCAGTCTAGGAGCCGAGGCCCGGTTACGTCCAACGGCGATTGCAGTGCACGGCCGTTAATGAAACGCGTAGAGCAGTCGCCAAGGCCGCCCTGGCTGAGTATCATCACCCGCTCATTGACTATAGAAAGAAGCCACTGCTTATGCCTTGTCCGCCATGCCCCCGCTGCCAGTCGGAATTTGTTTACCAAGACCAGAGCCTGTTCATCTGCCCCGAATGCGCCCACGAATGGAACCCTGAAGAAGCCGCCGCCGAAGAGGCCGTGAACGTGGAAGATGCCAACGGCACGCCGCTCGCCGAAGGCGACAAGGTCACGCTGATCAAAGACCTCAAGGTCAAAGGCAGCTCCCAAGTGCTCAAGATCGGCACCAAAGCCGTCATCAAACGGCTAAAAGAGGGCAAAGACCACCAGCTAGACTGCAAAGTAGACGGCGCAGGCGACATGATGGTGACTGCACAGTTTGTGAAAAAGGCCTGAAGCAGTCGTCCTGTCTTATTAGCTGTACAGGTTTGCGAGCAACGGCTAGACTTGTACCCTAAATAGTACATGTGAGGCGTGTATGAAAATTGTGTCTTTTACAGAAGCGAGGAATGGCTTAAAAGCCGTGCTGGATGGCGTCGTTAATGATGCGGATACCACCGTGATCACGCGCAGGGATGCTGAAGATGCCGTTGTGATGTCGCTGGATTATTACAATAGCCTAATGGAAACAGTGCACCTGCTTCGTTCGCCTAAAAATGCTGAACACCTTAACCGCTCAATAGCGCAATATCGTGCTGGCCAAACAAGCGCACGAGAGTTAATGGATGAGTAGTCAGCGACTGTTGTGTTGGACAGATGAATCTTGGAACGACTACGTCTATTGGCAAGCGCAGGATAAGAAAACCCTTAAGCGCATTAATAAGCTGATAAACGATGTAAAGCGCTCTCCCTTTGAAGGAATCGGCAAGCCAGAGCCCTTAAAAGAAAACCTAGCGGGCTTTTGGTCTCGACGTATAGACGATACTAATCGGCTTGTTTATGCAGTCGATCACCACGCGATCACTGTCATTTCTTGCCGCTATCACTATTAGCCCGCAACTGAATCGGCCCCGAGAGTGAGCCAGCAGTGGGAGGTGACTTTAGCCCGCGACTGTGCTAGCCGCCAGGCCGCCTTTAGCACCATGGCGCTTGCCCAACTGCCCATCGTAACCCCCTGAATTCTTCAGTCCACCTCACGATGCATTCAACTGAGGCTCATTCACCACCACCGCGTCACGCAACGTTTCAGCAAAGCTTGCCAGGGCGGGTGTCCAGGTTTCTGATTTGGGGGCGACAAAATAGGTATCGATATTGGCGATGGAGGTGGACAGTTCCAGCGTGTGAATCTCGAATCGGTGCTGGTGGGCTTCAACCGTGCCACGGGGGAGCACTGTGTAACCCATCCCGGCAGCAACGCAGCCCAGCATTGCATCCAGCGAACCGAGCTCGAAGATCCTGCCCGCATTAACACCCTGGGCGGCCAGCAAAAGCTCAATACGCTGGCGGTAGCTGCACCCCTGGCGAAACGCCAGGAAAGCAGACGTAAGCAGCGCTTGTGAAGAGGGCATCTGCGTCATCGGCGTAGAGCCGACTAAGACAAGCTGCTCGCTAAACGCTTTGAGCGAGTGGTAGTGGCCATGCTCGAGCCTCCCGGCCACGAAGATACAGTCCACCTGCCCATTAAGCAACAGCTCGACCAGCTCAGCCGTCGGCCCGGTTTTGATCTGGATATCAACGTCAGGCTGCGCTGCGTGATAAGCCGCCAGTATCGGCGGAAGGCGTAGCGCCGTCGTGGTCTCCATGGCACCTATGCGCAGCCGCCCACATGCCTTCACCTGGCCTTTAAACAGCGACACGGCTTCATCGTGGGCCGTTATCATGCGCTCAGCGTACTCCACCAGTGCCCACCCGGCACTGGTAGGACGAACTCGCCCCGCACGGTGAATCAGCTTTACGCTAAGCTCCTCCTCAAGCTTCTTAATGTGGGTAGTCACATTGGATTGAACCGTGTGTAGCCGTTTGGCCGCCGCCCCAAAGCTGCCGGTTTCGGCCACGGCCACCAGTAGCCGTAGCGATTTAAGTTGCACGTGCCATCTCCCAGTCAGGTTATCTATAAAAAAGATAGTATCGATCAAAACTAATCGTTTCCAGGAATGGCTACGCACGCGTAGCCTAAGAGGGTAACTACCTGCTGCTGACCTACCTGAGGTGGCTCCAAAGGGAACTGGCTTGATGAAGCGAACACTCACTACCGACGATCTGCCCGCGTTAATGACCGGCATCATGGCGACCCTGGCGGCGATAGGTATTGCTCGCTTTGCCTATACGCCGTTATTGCCCGCGATCATTCAGCAAGGTTGGTTTACCGCAAGCCAGGGTGCTTACCTGGGGGCGGCCAACCTGTTGGGGTATTTTATCGGCGCGCTTGCCGCCCACTCGCTGAGCGAGCGTTTTGCGCCGCGCTGGGTGTTGGCGGCAAGCTTTGCGGGTATCGGGCTCAGCTTCCTGCTTTGCGCGGGGGCGGGTGGTTTTCACTGGTTCTTCTTCTGGCGGCTGGTCTCGGGGGTAGGCGGGGGGATCTTGATGGTCGTGGGCCCCTCGCTGGCGCTGGCGGCCACGCCCCCGGAAAGGCGAACCCGTGTCGGTGCCCTAGTGTTTACCGGTATCGGGTTTGGGGCGCTGCTTTCCGCCCTCGTTGTGCCGTCACTGCTCGGGGTAAGCCTCTCGCTAACCTGGGGTGCGCTGGGGCTGCTCTGTTTGGCGGCTGGCCTGTCGTGCGACCGCGGCGTTGCGCGCTTGCCCCCACGCCCTGTGGCAAGCCAGGCAGCAAGCCCGGTGGGTAATAGCCCTGTTGGGTATGCGGGGGTAAAGTGGGTGGTGGTACTGGTCATCGGCGCTTACGCGCTGGATGCGGTGGGGTTCGTGCCCCACACCGTGTTCTGGGTGGACTACCTCGCCAGGGAGCATGCCTTGGGCCATCAAACCGCTTCCCTGCAATGGGGAATCTTCGGGCTGGGTGCCCTGTGCGGGCCGTTCATGGTGGGGGCGCTGGCCCAGCGCGTGGGGTGGCAAGGGGGCTTGATGATCGCCTTTACGGCCAAGGCCGCTGCCGTCATGCTCCCGGTGTTCTCGCTTGCCCTGCTCAGCCAGTCGGTTTCCTCGTTCATGGTGGGGGCGATGATTCCTGGCATCGTAGCCCTCACCTCTGGCCGCCTGGCCGAGCTGGTCGGGCCCACCGCCCACAAGCAGCTCTGGGGGCGAGCCACGGCCGCTTTCGCCGCCGCCCAGGCAGGGGCAGGCTATGCCATGTCTGCGCTGTTTGGCATGTGGGGTAGCTACACGCCGCTCTTCACCATCAGCGGCATGGCGCTTGCCCTTGGCTTGTTGCTGGTACTGATGAGCCGAGGCGTACAGCAGCGCCGCACACATCCTTCTGCCCAATAACCTAACAAGCACTATTCAGACAAAGGGAGGCCACCATGGAACTCTACCTGAACGCAACATCCCCCTATGCGCGGTTGGTGCGCATCGTGTTACTGGAAAAAGGCCTGATGGACGTCGTGACGCTCAAGTGGTGCGACCCCTGGGCCGACGATGCCGATCTCCTCAAGGCCAACCCCGCCGGGCGCATCCCCGCGCTGGTGACGGAGGAGGGCACCACGCTCAGCGAATCCATGTTGATTGCCATGTACCTGGACAGCCTGGACAACGTAAAGCCCACCCCGCCCATGCTGCCCACCCCGTTGAGTGACGTGCTGCACCTGGCAGGCCTGGGCCAAAACCTCATGGATGCCGCATTCACCACCGTGATTGCCCGCAAGCACTATGGCCCCGAGATCGACCAAAGCGAGCTGGGCCAACGCCGGGCAAGGGCCATGCAGCGGCTGTTGGAGCAACTGAACAGCGAGCTGAGCGGCAACCCCACGGCCGCATCGATCCACCTGGGCGACATCGCCATCGCCGTCGCGCTGGAATACCTCGCCTTCCGGCTGCCAGAGATACGCTGGAAAGAAGCGCATCCCCAGCTTGCCGCGTGGCATGCGGCTGTAACAGCGCGAACAAGCTTCCAGCAAACCGCCTTCACCTAGCCCCCCGTGGGAGGCCGCTTCAGCCCGCGACCACCTCCCCCATAGGTGAACCCGCCCTGTGGGAGGTGGCTTCAGCCCGCGACCAATCCCCCCAGAGGTGAACCATCCCCCGTGGGAGGCGGCTTCAGCCCACGACCAACTCCCCCCAGAGGTGAACCAGCCCCGTGGGAGGTGGCTTTAGCCCGCGACCATTCCAGCGTGCAGCGGTAGCGTGGAAGTGATGGCTCACCTTCCTCCCAAAGCATCCATGATCGACTAAAAACTAAGCTTTCGAGGTAGGCTTAACCCATGTTTGCTGCTAGGCTCAAAGTATTAGAGCGAATAACGCCGCAGGGACAACACGATGCAGAATGCCCGCATAACGCTTCACCCAAGCAAGCAGCGCATGCAAGTGCGGGTGGATGGCATTCTGCTAGCCGACTCCACCAATACGCTGGAACTCCGCGAACACGGCTACCCACCACGCCACTACTTCCCACGTGAAGACGTGCGGATGGACTTACTTACCACTTCGGAAACGACCACTTACTGCCCGTTTAAAGGGCATACGGTGTATTTTTCGCTGGGTGAAAGTCGAGATGTTGCTTGGAGTTATGAGGAGCCGGTTGAGGGTGTGGAGGCTATTGCGAGTAGGGTGGCGTTTTATGGAGATGTAAACAAATGACGCTTTTCGACCCTGAGCAGACATGCTAGCAAAGGCAACGTGTGCGTTTTCTCATATTCCACACGCACGAAAGGCTGTGCATAAAGCTGATTTTCAATTGATTGCCAGTGAATTGCTTAAGTTAATGCATGCTAGATGTTCGATCAGTATGAATTATAGGAGTAGCAATGGCCATTAATATACGCGACTTACGATCAGCATCTAGTCGCTCGGGAAGTGTTGTTGTAGCTAAATCGCTCACCGAAGCTTTAGCTAAAAAACAGCAAACGGCCTTTTTATGCCACAGCCACAAAGACCGCGAGCTAGCTAAAGGCCTTCAAGTTCTAATGAAAGAAAATGGATGGGACTTGTACATTGACTGGGAAGATAGCGAAATGCCGAGCACTCCCAACAAGGAAACTGCAAACAAAATTAAGGCAAAAATATTGTCTACAGGCTGGTTCTTGTTTTTAGCAACTGACAATTCAACTCAATCACGCTGGTGTCCTTGGGAAATTGGTTTTGCTGATTCAGCAAAAGGATACGATAAGATCTTAATAGTTCAAACAGAAGATGATTATGGAACTTGGTATGGAAACGAATATCTTCAGCTGTATAAGAAAATAGATAAAGGAAGTAATAACCAGACGGGTAAGACTGGTTATGCTGTGTTTGATGCGGGTACAAACTCTGGGACTTGGGTAGAAAATCTATAAAGGAAATAAAATGGCTAAAATTCCTGTTTTTTATAGCTTCCATTTTGACAATGACGTAATGAGAGTCCAACAAATACGTAATATTGGTAGCATTGAGGGTAATCCACCTACTACTCCAAATGAATGGGAAACACTAAAGCGAACAGGTAAGCAAGCTGTTGAAAATTGGATAAATCAAAATATGAAGTACAAACGATGTATTATTGTTTTGATTGGTAGCGAAACCGCTTCAAGACCGTGGGTAGAGCACGAAATCATCAAGGCATGGAATGATGGTAAAGCTTTACTAGGCATTTATATTCATAACCTCAGGTGTCCAAGAAATGGGACTAGCAAAAAGGGAAAAAATCCGTTTGATCTGATCAAGTTTAATGATGGTAGATTAATGTCAAGCGTTGTACCTTGTTATGATCCTAATTCTTTGAATGCGTATCAAGATATATCAAATAATATCTCAAGTTGGATTGATAATGCTATTAAAAATAAAGTAAATTGAGATGATTGGTGAGTGTGTTAAAGCAAATATAGAAACAGCATCAATTTGAACACATTCAGGCATCCTAATGGTTTTGTCGAAGATTACTTTGGGTATCCTTGACGGCTTATAAACCCCTAAACTTTTGACAGGCTCGCATTACATGACGTGCACGGACAGCACATTCCAAGGTGAACTGCAGTCGCTACGGGGTGAGGAATGAGGATTGTCAACGAACTGGAGCAAGGGATGACACGAAAAACATTTTTCTCCTTCCATTATCAGGAAGATGTGTGGCGCGCCTGGAATGTCAGGAACTGCCTGGTCGTCAGCGAGGATCAAGAGGTAGATGGCTTCTTTGATGGCAGTGTGTTCGAAGCATCAAAGAAAGAAAGTGATGAAGCGCTCAAGACCTTTCTTCGTCATGGCCTAAAGAATACCTCTGTGACTTGCGTGCTTGCCGGTCAGGACACCGCTGCCAGGAGGTGGGTACGGTATGAGATCGTACATAGCGTCTTGAAGGGCAATGGGCTGCTCACTGTCGATATCCATGGCTTAAGAAACAACGCGAAGGAGTTGGGAGTGAAAGGCACAGATCCACTGGCTGAAGTGGGTGTCTATCTCGTCAACGACAAGATTTATTTCGCGGAGCTCGAGGGCGGTAAATGGGTGAAGTACTCGGACTACATCTCCGCCATCCCAGCCTCTGATTTGTGGTTTGACGCCCCTGCCAGCAACACGGTTGTTAAGCTATCCAAACACTGCATGAGATACGACTTCACGGCTCAAAACGGCCGGGAAAACATCGCTGGCTGGATCGAAACCGCAGCTACCTTAGCCAGTCGTTAGAAATACGAAACGAGGCGTACTAGCTTGCAGAAATCGACATTTCATATCACTAGGTATTACACATGGCAGTCACTCAGCGCCTAGCCGGCGTTAGGATTCACCTGTCCGGGTCGAACCAAGAATTACAAGCAGACATCACTGATTTCGTACAGAAATTTGCAGCGAAAGTTTTCAATGAAGGAGGCTCCATTGTTCATGGGAGTCATCCTTCGTTCACTGAACCGCTACGCAGAGCTGCAGAGGATTTCATCCAGGCGGGTGGAAACAAGGGGGCGCTTACCTTAGTGCGGGCTAAGCGCTACTCAACTGATCAATACACTGCTGAAATTGAAAAGCAGAGAGTATTCGCTTCTGTGGAGATTGTGCCTGCAGATAGCAGCGATGGTCCGGCCGCAGAAGGCCTGACCCCAATGCGTGATTGGATGGCTGATCGTTCCGACGCCATTATCTGCGTCGGTGGTGCATGGTGGAACATTAATAAAGCAAAAGCAGGCGTTCCCAATGAACTGGATACGATGCTTGAACTCGGAAAGCCAGGATTTGTCGTCGCTGGTTTTGGCGGGGCTATCGCAGGTTATCTCAAGGAAGACCCGTCGTTATTATCTCGTCTGCGTAACGGGCTATCGCCCGAAGCGAATGCGACCATTGCCAACAGTACATCGGTTGACCAAGTCATAGGGCTGATCGTCGACCAACTGAAGAACCTCCCGCTTACTCGCCGTAACGTATCGCGCGGCCGCAACTTCCGTATTTTGGCGCTTGATGGAGGAGGGCTCAGAGGTACCTTCACCGCGGCAGTCTTGGCCAAGTGGGACGACATGCTGAAGGCTGGTGGTGGGAACGACCTTATTTCACACTTCGACCTGGTGGCAGGCACATCCACGGGCGCGATCTTGGCTATTGGCCTAGCCATGGGCTTGAAACCAAATGAAATCCTTGAGTTTTATGAGGAAAAGGGTCCCCAGATTTTTCCGAAGGATCGGAAACTGCGGCACTGGCTCAAATCCAAGCATGATTCAGCCACACTTCGAGGACTGCTGACAGATGTGTACGGGGACAAAACGTTGGAAGCAGATTCCCGCTGCCGCTTGGTGATTCCCACTGTTAGGGCCAAGCAAGGTCAGGCAGAGGCGATCGTCACCCCGCACAGCCCAGATCGAACCGCTTACCGAGGTATTTCAGCCGTCGATGCTGCACTGGCTTCCTCCGCTGCACCTACCTATTTTGATGAAGCTACCTTCGGTGGGCCTATCGCGTTGGAGACGTTTCTGGATGGAGGTGTCTGGGCCAATAACCCCATCCTCCCGGCGTTGGCGGAAGCGGTTCGATACTTGAAAATCCCTTTAGACAGGATTGATGTACTGAGCATTGGCACTCTCAGTAGCGAAAGCGACTTCACTGAGCAGCTAGGAAAGGGCAAGGCAGGTTGGGCACCTCACAGCGTCGATCTCTTTTTCGCTGCCCAAGAGCATGGTGCTTTGGCACTAGCAGAAAGTTTCCTAGGACCGACACGTCATGTGCGTGTTAATCAGCAAACCCCTGTCGAAATCAAAATGGATGATGCCGAGGCCATACAGGAAATGGTGCAACGTGGCAATGAGGCTGGCAAAGAGCACTTTGCTGAGGTGCGCTCCAGATTCTTTGATGGCCAACATGTTGATCGGTGGGAGCGGTTCTGAGAATGCACGGGCACTCGAGAGATAGTGTCTCGGCGCCCGTTTGGTTACTAACGTTTCATTGAAACTGATAGCGAGGCTTTCATGTCATTTATCTATCATCTTGCTATCTTGGGTGCTCCTTCGGCTGAGCAAGTCTCTGAGCTTGAAACGGCTGTAACAGATGCGGTTTCTGGGTTTGGCTTGAGGTTGGGCCAAGAGATCGGGTGGGAGGTAGTTCCTGCTGACTTCACTCCTCAACAGCGAAGATCGGCTGCTGTTGTATTTTTCGGCGGTGTAGACGCAGATCACCCCAGTCTACCAAGCTTGCTGAGAGGCGGTGTTCCTGTTGTCCCAGTCGTGCCTGACCTAGGTCGAGTTGCAATGGAAGTCCCCGAAATCCTTCGGCCATTGAATTGTATGTCGTACGCAAATGGTGGGGCGAAACGGGTAGCCACTGCGCTCTTGGAATGTGCAGGTTTGCTTCCGAAGCAACGTCGGGTATTTGTCAGTTATCGACGGGACGAGGCTAGCCAGGCGGCGCTGCAGATGTTCGACGCGCTCTCTGCCAGGCATTTCGACGTTTTCCTAGATACTCGTAGCATCGCACTGGCAGAAGATTTTCAGACCATGCTGTGGCATCGGCTTTGCGATTCTGATGTGTTGCTGATGCTCGACACGCCTGACTATTTCAACAGTCGATGGACTGCTGCAGAGTTTGGAAGAGCGCTTGCCAAGGGTATCAGTGTTCTTCGAGTAGGGTGGCCTGAAGCCCAGTGCTCCGCTCGCTTGGCAACTGCAAGCCTCGCTGAGCTTGATACAAGTGAGCTAGATGCTGCATCAGGACGGATTAGTGATCACGCGATTGATCGTATTTGTCTCCAGCTTGAGGAAATCCGCAGCGAAAGTCATGCAGTGAGAACCGTTAACCTAGTGAGCAATCTACGAATAGGAATTGAGGCTATAGGTGGTGAGGTGATCGGTATGGGCACCGGTCGAGGGACTCGAGTACGCCTTCCCGATGATCGGATGGTTGTGGTCTACCCAACGGTAGGTGTGCCGACCTCCACGACAATGCACGAAGCTTCAATAAGCTCTCCTGACGAATCCGTAGCCATACTCTATGATCATGTAGGCCTACATCCTCAGTGGTTGAGTCACCTTGACTGGCTAGGCCAGCACATTCCGGCGACGCGCTGGGTCAAGGCTTGTGAAGCTGGCTGGCAATTTGCAGATTGGAGGGCATAGGAATGGGCGCGATTTTCCTTTCAGCAAGCATACCCGTGATTGGACGAGGGAAATACTATGAGACCGCTGCCCCGTTTCTTATCCAGTGTGCCGTTCGCGAGCTGGCGATCGCTACCGTTCGTCGACACAAGATTGTGTGGGGCGGCCATCCTGCAATTACCCCTATGATTTGGAGCATCTGCGAAGATCTAAGGGCAGACTACACAGACTCAGTGATCCTGTATCAAAGCCGCTTTTTCGAGGGTAACTATCCGGAAGAAAATCAACGGTTTGACAACGTAATTTACACCGATCCCGTACCTGGCGACATCAAGGGTAGCTTACAACTGATGCGAGAACAGATGCTCTCTAGGGAAGATTTGATCGGAGCCGTGTTCATTGGTGGGATGGATGGCGTTGAAGTTGAATACGACATTTTCAGGCGGCTCAATCCTGAGGCTTTCATTCTTCCAGTTGCCGCACCAGGTGGTGCAGCGCTTAATCTTGCTCGGGATAAAGGCTATTTTACTGGGCGGGAGCTCGAAGACGTAGATTTCGCCACGCTATTTAGTCGTTACTTACCTGCCTAATAGTCGTAACGTCAGGCCCAGTGTTTTTTTTGATCCAGGTTGAAGTCGTCTCTGGTCTCTGGTCTCTGGTCTCTGGTCTCTTGTCATCGAAATTGAAGCAAATGTGCGACACATCGGTAAGTGCTACCAATACAGATAAATACGCTTGGATTGCTCTTCGTCTTCCAAATGCGATTGAAAAAGCAACCCGTATCCGTAAATCAAGCTCATACTAAAGAAATCACTGTAGGTCAATTATGGCAGGCGTTGTGAAAAGAAAATATCAATCCGAGACAATGAGGTTGAAAAAATCGTTTACTAGGCCTTTGAACTTAATTTCAGAAGCTTTACCTGCTGAGTATGATAAGTATTTACTATTAAAGATGTTTAAAGAGTTGTTTCCGATAATGTGGAGTGAATTGATTCAACGATATGAAAAATATGATAGTAAAGATAAATTTCTAGCTAAAGTTGGCAAGAAGAAAAGGTACTATCATGATCAGCCTGAAGTATTTTTCTTTAACTTGTCAAAAGTTAAACATATGATTTCAAATGGTCAGCGTAAGAAGCATGAGATAAGTTTTAACGAGAAAAGTGCTCAGTTGGCTTATCATGCATTGTTAGATAAAGCAAATAAAAATAAACGTACTCATGAAAGCAAAATGTTATCTACAAATAAAGACTTGCAACTCGTGGAGCCACTATATATTGATGCTTTTATTTCTGCTTATCATAAGAAAGGCATAACAGTCCAAGGTAAAATAGAAATTTTTCATGAGCTGAAAAAATACAATAGCGGTAAAGTGATAGAGTTTTTCCAAAAGCTTAATGATAGTGAAAAAAATAATCAAATTAGAAGAATGGCATTTGAACATCTTCAAAAATTAGGTTTTTTAGTTAGTTTGAGAAAGAATTTCAAAGGAAAAGTCAAATCTTATAACACAGAAAGAGACATATTTAATGTTTCTCCAGAGGATTTGTATCAGAGGCTAGAGTCGAACACTGTGCAGAATAAAAAGTCATTCCATGTTTTTATCTCGCATAGTTATCAGGACTCTAGCTTAGTGCGAAAAGTTAAGTCGTGTCTTAATAATCATGGCCTGACTGTATATTGTGATTGGACAAGTGATAATGACTTTCTAAAGAGAGATTTAGTAAGTGACTACACTAAGATGGTGTTAAAGAAACGAATTGAACAATCAAAGTCTATAGTTTTTCTGCAAACTAATAATACTGTAAATGCTAAAGGTTTACTTTCATCTCCGTGGGTTTTAATGGAGATAGAGTATGCGTTGTCAATTGGCAAGCCAGTATATAGTTTGAACTTTTCTAACATTAATGAGCTTTTTGAAAAAATTAATTTCGAAATTGATGGTGATGTCGAAATTAGTAGTGATGAAATTAGCAAAATACACACATGACAATGTAATCAAGCTTGGGATAAAATATTTTATTAGTAAGTTTTTTGTTAATTTTAAACAAGCATTTTATCTGCTTAATGAGGCGTTAATCAGAGGCATCTAAAAGTCTGCTTATGGCCGAAAACCGACACTATCAGCGCTAATAGTGTCGGTTTGAACTAACCCCCAACCCCACTCACCCTAACCACCTCCCTCACCACCGCCTCATTCAACACCCCGCGCTTGGCTTCCACCACCGTGAGCCATTCGCGGGCGCGGGTGATGCCGGTGTACACCAGCTCGCGGGTCAGAATGGGGTTCAGCGTCGGCGGGAGCAGTAGGGCGGTGTGCAAGAACTCCGAGCCTTGGGATTTGTGAACCGTCATCGCAAACACGGTTTCCACCGCGTGCAGGCGGGAGGGCAGCACCCAGCGGATGGGCTTTGCGGGGTCGCTGGCGGCACTTGATGAAGGGAAGGCCACTCTTAATAGCTTCTGCTGCGGATTGCGCGGGTCAGGCACGGCCAGGGTGATGCCGATATCGCCGTTCATCAGTTTCAGGCCGTAGTCGTTTTGGGTGACCAGTACCGGGCGGCCCTCAAACCAGCCTTTCTCCAGCGTGTAGTCGCTGCCGAACAGCAGCTTTTCGCCGCGCAGCGTGCTGGCGATGCGCTGGTTCAAGCCTTCGACCCCCCAAGGGCCTTTGCGCAGCGCGCACAGCAGTTGGAAGTGGCTGTAGGCGCTGAGCACCTCGCTGGCCCAGGTGTTGTAGACGGCGGGGCTCTCCTCGAAGGACTCCCCCCGTGGGCGCTGTGCTTGCAGCACCTTGAGGTAGTGGCGGTAGCCCGTGGGCGGGGCGATGGGTTGGCCCTGGTGGTCGGTGCGGCCTTCGCCGTTCCCCGCAAAGCCGCTGGGGCTGCCGTGAATCACCAGCTTGTCCAGCGCGGCGTCGTCACTCATGACCAAATGGTGAATATCCGGGTAGCCGTGGCGCAGCACGGCGGTGACGGCCTGCTGCTTTTCCCGTTCGCTTTGCGCATGGCTCGGCTGGTTGATGGCCTTGGCGAGCTGGCCGATGCCGCTGTGTTCATTGAAGCGGTGGCTGACCCGCAGCATGGTAATGGCTTGGTCGAGCGGTTGGCCTTCGGGGTCGATGAAATCCTCAGGCAGCGGCTGGCCGGTGGCCTGGGCCAGCCATTTGGCGGTGGCCGGGGTGTAGTGGGCGGCTTCCGCGCGGCGGCATAGGTCGCCGAGTACCGAGCCTGCCTCTACCGAGGCGAGCTGGTCTTTATCCCCTAGCAGAATGCACTGGGCGTGGGCGGGTAGGGCGCTGAGGGTGGCGGCCATCATTTCGATATCCACCATCGAGGCTTCGTCGATCACCAGCACATCCAACGCCAGCGGGTTGGCGGCGCTGTGACGGAAGTGGCGGGTGTCGGGGCGTGCGCCGAGTAGGCGGTGGAGGGTGGTGACTTCTGTGGGGATGGTGGCTTTTAGCTGTTCTGTGGCTGAATCGTCGCGAGCTAAAGCTCCCTCCCACAAGATTCCCTCCTGCTTTGCCTCTTTCAACAAAGTGGTTAGGTCAGTGAAGGGGAGTTTTGCGACCTGCCCGGCGATGGATTCGTTCAAGCGGGCGGCGGCTTTGCCGGTGGGGGCGGCTAGGCGAATGCGCAACGGCTGGCTGGGGTGCTGGGCCAGTTGCAGGGTTTGCAGCAGGGCGAGCAGGCGTACCACGGTGGTGGTTTTGCCGGTGCCGGGGCCGCCGGTAATGATGCCGAAGCGGCTGCGGGCAGCCAGGGCGCAGGCGGTTTTTTGCCAGTCTAGGCCGTTGCTTTGTTTGAACAGTATGTTCAGGGCTTGGGGGAGTAACCCAGGGTGACTGGCGTCACCCGTCGCCCAATGAATTGGCCTCCCACCTTTGCTTTCTGAGCCTGTGCTTGCTGTGTGGCTAGTGGTTGGCTCGGTTGTCAGATGATTTGGCCTCCCACTTTGGCCTTCTGTGCCCGTGCTTTCTGAGCCGGTGCTGGTGGCTTCCAGGCGTGCGGCGATGTGTTGGTGCAGGCTTTGTTCGTACTGCCAGTAGCGGCGCAGGTAGAGCCGCGTGCTGGGGGTGCCGCTGACTGAGTGAGTGGTCACTACAACCAGCGGTGTGTTACCGGGGCCTTCGCTTGTCAGCAGCGGGTGGTGCAGGGCGGCTTGCCACTCGCTAAGCGTGAGCGTGGCCAGCACGTCGCTGGGCAGCGGCGGCGGGTCGGTGAGGTCGTCCCCTTCGGGCGGTAGCGAAAGGGCGAAATCCGGCGCGTTGAGCGTGGCGTTAATATCCAGGCATACGTGGCCGCGGCCTAGCTGGTGGCTGGCTAACGCGGCTGCCAGTAGCAGCAGCGTGGGGGCGTCCGGGGCTTCACTGGCTAAAAAGCGCACCAGGGCGCGGTCCAAGTCCCGCAGCCAGCCTCGCGCTACCCAGCGTTCGCACAGGGCCAGCAGTTCCGGGGTGCTGCCGAGTGCCGGGTGGGCGCTGGCGGCATCGCCGAACATATCGAAGGTGTGGCTATCGTGTTGGCGGCTCATGCCGTGGCCTCCTGCTGGGTGGCGTGTGGCTCGCCTGCAAACAGGCTATCCAGGGCTTCGATGAGTTCAACCGGGGCGGGCTCGCCGACTACACCGCGCCCAGGGCTGCGGCTGCCGCGCAGAAATACCGTCATCGAGCCGCCCAAGTGCTGGTGCGGGTCGTAATCCGGCAGGCGCGCTTTTAACAGCCGGTGCATGGCGAGCAGGTAGAGGGCGGCCTGCAGGTCGTAGCGTTTGGCCAGCAGCGCGTGGCGTAGGGCTTCGGGTTCATAGGCGCTGTCGTTGGGGCCTAGGTAGTTCGATTTCCAGTCCAGCACGTAAAAGCGCCCCTGGTGCTCGAAGGCTAGATCAATAAAGCCTTTCAGCATGCCGTTCAGGGTGTCGGCATCCAGCGCGGGGCGCTCTACCCCTGGCAGTAAGTGCTTGCTTACCAGCGCATCAATGGCTTGGGTATTCACCCGCTTGGCGGCAAACCAGAACTCCAGCTCTACTTGATAGCTTTCTAGTTCATTCAACGCCACGCTTTGCGGGGTGGGCGCGGCCAGCGGTAGCGGTGTGGTGAGCAGGGCGCTTAGCCAGCCCGCCAGCGGTTCTTGCCATGCTTGCCAGCCACGTAGCTGCACCCGCCGCCACAGCATGTCGTTGAGGGTTTCTCTATCCTTTGCTGCAGTATCGAAACCTTGCTTGCCCGCCCACTCCAGCAGCCCGTGCAGAAAGGTGCCGGGGCCGGGGCCACGTGGAAACTTATGTAAGTGAAACGCTTCTAGCTGGGATCGTTCTTGAGATAGTTCCCGAGGTTCATCCAGTACTTCGAAGGCGGTGGCTTCCTGGGCGGTGGTGGGTTCCAGCGGTGGCAACTCCGGGGCGGTAAGCGTGCCGGAAAGCCGCAGCGCGGAGTAGCTGGCAATCCACCAGTGCTCTTTGGCGGGGCGCGTGGGCGTGCGGGCGTGGCCCAGCGCACTGTTTTGCTCCACGGTGGCAACGCGCTCTGCAGTGGGTGCGGGTGGCTGGTGAATCTGTATCTCGCTGCCTTCCACCAGTTTATCGAGTGCGTTATTGAGCGCCTCCGGTGAAAGGGCATTGCCGCCTTTTAGCAGGTAGCCCAGCGCGCTGTTCTCCAGGCCTTTCAGCGGGGCCAGCCCCAGCCAGGTGGCGTGGCGGGCGCGGGTAAGCGCGACGTAGAGTTTGCGCAGGTCTTCCCCCAGCCGTTCGCGGTCGGCGGTGGCGAGTATCGTGTCATCCGCTTCTAAGCTGAGCTGTAGGTTGCCTTCGCCGTCGTGCCAGCGCAGCGGTACGTCCTCGGCTTTGACCGGGCGGTGGTTGGCGATGAACGGCAGGAACACCAGTGGGTACTCCAGCCCTTTGGATTTGTGGATGGTGACTACTTTGACCAAATCCGCGTCGCTCTCCAGGCGCAGCTTGTGGCTGTCGCCGTGGCTTTCCGGGTCGGCAATGGCGTCAAACAAAAAGCGAATCAGCGCGTGTTCGCCGTCCAACTCGGCGCTGGCCTGTTGCAGCAGTTCGCCCAGGTGCAGCAGGTCGGTGAGCAAGCGCTCACCCTCTTCAAACTCCGCCAGCAGGCGAGCGGGAATATTGAAATCCACCATCATGCGGCGCACCAGCGGCAGCACGCCCTGGCGCTGCCACAGGCGGTGGTAGTGGCTGAACTGCTCGACTCGCGCTTCCCAGGCCAGCTCGTTCTGCTGCAGGTGGTCCAGCTCGGCAAGGCTGAGCCCCAGCACTGGGGTGGCCAGCGCGGCGCGCAGGTGCGCTTCAGCCTGGCGGGAGCTAGCCAGCGGTTCGGCGCAGGCGCGCAGCCAGCGCTCTACCTGGGCGGCCATGGGCGAGCTAAATACCTTATCGTGATCCGAAAGATACACGCTCTTCACCCCTCGGCTAGCCAGCGCTTGGCGAATGGCGCGGGCTTCCTGCAGGCCGTTTACCAGTACTGCCATATCGGAGGGCTTGAGCGGGATGAGCGTATCGTCGGTTTGAAAGCCGCTCTTGCCGTGTTGGCCTGCGCTGAGCAGTTCCGCCATGTAGGAGGCGCAGCGTTCGGCCATCTCGGTTTGGTAGGCGGTTTTGGAGAGCGGCTCGTCGGCTTCCAGCGGCCAGAGCGTCATGGCGGGCAGCGGCTGGCCTTGGTGAGTGAGCTGCTCACTGCGGCCTTTGGCCTCTACCGGCAGAAAGGGCAGCGGGTTGTTGCCGCCTTCTTCGCGGAACAGGAACGCCCCGGCCGGGTGCTCATCGGCGTAGCGGAAGCAGTGGTTCACCGCCTCTACCATGGCGCGGCTAGAGCGGTAGTTGGTGCCCAGTGTGACGTGGCGGCCTGAGGTGTCTTCGCGGGCTTTTAAGTAGGTGAAGATATCCGCGCCGCGAAAGGCGTAAATGGCCTGCTTGGGGTCGCCGATCAGCAGCATGGCGGCGTCTCGGCGGGGCTTGGCGACCTCATACACCGCGTTGAAAATACGGTACTGAATGGGGTCGGTGTCCTGGAACTCGTCGATCAGCGCCACGGGGAACTGGCGCAGTATCTGCGCGGCCAGGGCCTCTTTATTGGGGCCTTGCAGGGCGCGGTCCAAATGGGTGAGCAGGTCGTTAGGGCCCATTTCGGCGCGTCGCTCTTGCTCCCGCTCCAGGCGCACTTTGCACCACTGCACGGCGTGAATCAGCAGGTCATTACGCGGCTCGGGCAGGGCGTTCAGTGCGGCGGGCAGCTCGGCCAGCGCTTCCCAGGCAGCCGGGCAAGGGGGCGCGCCCTCTTTCCATATCTCGGCCATGCCGTCTGGGGTGAGGCGTTTCCAGGCGGCATCGGTGAGTGCGGGGCGGGTGGCGTCGCTGTCGCACCACTCCCGCAGCGCGCCTAGCCAGTTGGCACGGCTTTTGGCGTTGAAGCTTTGGCCTTTGAAGGCTTTGCGCTTGGCGGCGTCTTCTAGTGCGGGCACTAGGTCATCCAGCCAGGCAGGCCAGGGGGCTTTTAACTCGGTTAGGCGTGCGCTGCGTTCGGCCTGGGCGGCGCTTAGGGTTTGCTCGGGGGCGGGGCGCGGGCTGCCCAAGGCCTCGCTTTCGGCCAGCAGTTTGCGCACTTGCCCGTGGAGCTGGTCCGGCGATTTCCAGTAGCCGGTAATGCTGCCCAGCGCTTCGGCGTCCAGCGGGTAGTAGAAGGTGCGCCAGTAGTCGCGCACTACCTCCTGCTCCAACTCTTGCTGGTCGTTTTCCAAATTGAGCGAGAACAGGCTGCCGCTATCGAAGGCGTGCTCGCGCAACATGCGGTAGCACCAGCTATGAATAGTGGAAACGGCGGCTTCGTCCATCCACTCGGCAGCCAGCTCTAAGCGGCGGGCGCAGGCGGGCCACGTGGCCTCGGGGTATTGGCTGCGCAGTGCTAGAAGCAGTGAGTCTTCACCCTGATGACGAAACACCGCCGCCGCTTCCACCAGCCGGTGGCGGATACGTTCGCGTAATTCTTGCGTGGCGGCGTTGGTAAACGTGACCACCAGGATTTCCGGCGGGGTGAGCGGGCGTACGAAGGCGGTGTCGTCTTCACTGTGCTGCCCGCCCAGCACCAAGCGCACATACAGCAGCGCAATGGTGAAGGTTTTCCCCGTGCCCGCGCTGGCTTCAATCAAACGGCTGCCGTGAAGCGGCAGCGTCAGCGGATTCAGCGGGGCGGGCTGGCTCATTCTCATTCTCCGAACATCACGGCAGGCGGAAAGCAAAGCGCCTTTGGCGGGTAGCCAAAGGCACCGGCACTATATCGCGTTGCCAAGAGCTGGGCAAAAGAGCAAAGCAGCGTTAGAGGCTGGTTTGAAAGACTGTGTCGAATTCGTTAGAGAAGTCTTGGGTGGCGGGAAAAATGCCCAATTGTTCAGCACTCCATGTCACTAGTCTTTTTGAGGTAACAAGGAGAACGTCGGCAAGTTCGTTCAGCAAGTTAAAGTGCTCTGCTATTTGTGCATAGTGCGTCGAGTAATCATGAGCGGCAATATTGCGAATAGCGCGGCAGCGCTGCCAGTCACTGGTAGCGTCCACGACGCCCTGCTTTTCGAACAGCGAAAGGACTTTGAGAAAGCTGTCAGTAGACTCCCCTGCCAACAGAGCGCTGTGCCGCATAGCAGAAGCAATGGAGTCCTGTAGCTTGGCAAACCGCTCATTGATAGCGGCCAGTGTTTCAAAAAGGTCGACATCTTTTTTATGGTCGGCTAACCAATCACCGTCCAAAGGCCATGTGACTTTTTTGCGTGATTGATGAAGAAACCAAGCGCAGCGCTGAATGGCTTCAAGCAGCTGCGCCAGATAGCGCTGCTGTTCGCTAAGTACATCCTGGCTCATGCGGCTACCTCAAGCGTCATTGGCCGTGACTGGGCGAGTGCAATGGCTTGAAACGGAGTAGGTTCAGCTGTTGTGACGTAGGTCACGATATCGAACGGTAGCTGGAGGCGTTGTTCTAGCGCCATTTTGAGCTCAGCACAGGCGAGTAGCGGGATGGCGTTGGGGGATATAAGCAGCAGATCGACATCGCCGCCTCGCTTACTATCATCTAGCCGCGAGCCGAAAACATGCACTGCCACCGAAGGCCCCACAAACTCACGGACGCCTGACAGAATAAGCTCGCGCTGTGATTGCGAAAGACGCATGGAGTCCGCTCCTAGTGATAAACCGGTGTTTAAATGGTAGCACTCTACTCACGATAGCAGATAGCCGCTCTCCCACCTGCTAGCCATAGCAAACAGGGGTTAGGCTGTGAGGTATCGTCGCCAACTGGTAATCTAGCGGGCTAGCCGCTCTTGGCGATCTGTTGATGCTGGTGAAGGGATCTCATGCTGACCTCGCTTCTGGATAACGATTTTTACAAGATCACGATGCAGAATGCCGTGATTAAACGCTTCCCCTATGCCCATGCCCGCTACGCGTTTATCAATCGTGGCGAGCATGCGTTTCCTGAGGGTTTTGGTGAGGCGCTGCGCGGTGAAGTGGATCGCATGGTGACGCTGCGCTTGTCGGATGAAGAGAAGCGCTACCTGCAAACCACCTGCCCTTACCTAGACCCCACCTATCTCGATTTTCTGGCGGGCTTTCGTTACGACCCCAGCGAAGTGACGATCGAGCAGCAGGGCAGCGAGCTCTCGGTGGTGATGGAAGGCCCCTGGTACCGCACCATTTTGTGGGAAGTGCCGCTGATGGCGCTGATTAGCGAGCTTTGGTACCAACTGCGCGGCGTGAGCGTGTCGGAAGATGACGAAGCGCTCATCGAGCAGCGCACGCGAGAGAAAATCGAACTGTACCGCCAGCACGGGCTGAAGATTGCCGAGTTCGGCACCCGTCGGCGTTTCTCGTTTGCGGTGCACGACCGAGTCGTCAAAGCGCTGCGCCACTACGGCGGCGAGGCGTTTAGCGGCACCAGCAACGTGCTGCTGGCCATGCGCCACGGGGTGAAGCCCATCGGCACCCACGCCCATGAGTGGTTTATGTTCCACGGCGCTCGCTTTGGTTTCAAAATGGCCAACAGTTTGGCGCTGGAGCACTGGGTGGACGTGTACCGGGGGGATTTGGGTATCGCGCTGACCGATACCTTTACTACCCGCGCCTTTTTCGAGAGCTTCGATAAGAAGTTCGCCAAGCTGTTCGATGGCGTGCGCCACGATAGCGGCGACCCGATTGAATTTGCCGATGCCACCATTGCCCACTATCAGCGCCTGGGCATTAACCCGCTGAGCAAAACCATTATCTTCTCCGATGCCCTCACGCCTGAAAAAGTGGAGCGCATCCGCGCCTTCTGCCAAGGACGGATTGGCATGGCCTTTGGCATTGGCACCAACTTCACCAACGATATTGGCGTAGCGCCCATGAACATGGTGATCAAAATGGTCGAGGCCCGCCCTGAAGGTCAGGGCTGGCTGCCAGTGGTGAAGCTGTCCGATGTGCCCACTAAGAACACCGGCGACCCGGAGATGATTGCGTTGGCGAAGAAAGTGCTCAGTATGGGCAGCTCATAGCCGCTTGGCTTTACTCTTTTTTGCCTTTAACAGCGAAAAAGAGCGGGGCGTAGAGCGCTTCCACCAATGTGGCAAAGGTGTGCCCGTTGGCTTGCTCGAAGAACAACCGCTCGAAGCGGGGCCACTGGTGGCTTAAATACGCGCTTTGGGCTACTTCACCGGTTTGGTAGCGGCCGCCTTCATAGGCGGTTTCAGCGGCGGCGTAGGCGTCGCTGTCTCGGCCTTTTTCTTGCGCCATGTCTGGTGTGCCTTGCTTACTTAGCCAAGCAAACGCGGCTTGCGGTGCGAGCGGTAGCGGGGTTTCTAGGCCCGCTTGCCACGCGGCTAGCTGGGTTTTCAAGTGCTGGCGGGCGGTCTCGGCATCCACCGGCGCTAACGTGACATGACCCGCTTTGGAGAGCAGTTGCGTCGTCATCGGGCCATCCAGGTTGCCCGCTAGGTGCGCAACCCAAGGGCGCAGCAGGTGGCTCCAGCGGTACTGGCCGCGCCCGCTGCCTTGGCTAATCAGGCTGCTACTGAGTAGCAGCAGGCGGCAGCGGTGGCCTGCTTCATCCTGACGCAGTTCGCCCAGGGGCTCTTCCAATGTGAGGCCGTGGGCTTCGAAGTGAATCATGGTGTCGGGCAGGGTATGCGGCCACGCGTCTAGCGCTTCTTCGTAGGCGTTGAAAAGCGCCTCCATGGGTTCGGCGAGTGCCGCGCGCATGCGTTGGCCGAACGCGCCCATGGCCAGCACGCCTTGGCCTTGAAAGCGCTCCAGCGCCTCGTGCAATGCTTGCATGCGCGGCTGGCCGTTATCCACCGCGTGACGCTGGGCGGCAATCAGTTGGTCCTGGAGCTGCCAGTTTTGCAGGCCATCCAGGGCGAATGGCTCGGCGTCCAGCTCGGCAATCGCTTCCTGCTCGAAATAGACCCCCAAGCGAGTATTAAAGAAGCTGCGCACCGGCTCGCGCAGAAAGCCGCCCAGTTGCCCAAGCGAGAGGCTGGTGGGGGCGTTTTCCGGCGCTGGCAGCGTGCGGCTAGCGGCGGGTGGCGTGCGTGGGGCGTGCACCTCGCGCCATTCGTGGGCGTAGGTGAACAGCCGGCTTGCTGGGCTGTTGAAGTAAGCGCGGCTGAAAGGCTGCAGCGGATGCTCGGTGGTGAGTGTTTCCAGCAGCGGCGCGCCGTTTTCCGTTTGCCAGCCGGCTTCCAAGTGGTCGCGCAGTTGGCCCACCAGCACCGAGGGTGGCAGCGGCGTGTTATCAATCTGGCTGCGGCCGACCCAACTCACGTAGAGCTGGTCGCGGGCGGAGAGCAGCGCTTCCAGAAACAGGTAGCGGTCGTCTTCCCGGCGGGAGCGGTCGCCGGGGCGATAGTCGCTGCCCATCAGGTCGAAATCCAGCGGCGGCTGGGAGCGGGGGTACTCGCCGTCGTTCATGCCCAGTAGGCACACCCGCTTGAAGGGAATGGCGCGCATGGGCATCAGCGTGGCGAAGTTGACCGCTCCGGCCAAGAAGCGTTGGGAAAGGCTGTGCTCATCAATTTGCGCCAGCCAGTGCTCCCGCACCATGGAGAGCGGCAGCGGGTCGTTGAGTTCGGCTTCCCGGCTGCTTTCCAGCATCTGCTGCAAGCCGCTTTCCAGCTTGGTGAGCATGATGCTCTCTTGGGCGTCGTCGGTAAGAAAGAAGGTTTCCAGCAGTGCCCGCAGCCGCGCGACCCAGGTGGCGGCATCGGTGGGTTGGCAGAAGCTCTCCCAGGTGGCTTCGAGCTTCTCTAGCAGCGTCGCCAGCGGCCCAGCCAAGCCCGCTTCCAGACCGCCGATATCATCAAACGGTTCGATACCTTGCCACGCGTGGCCGTCGCCCACGGTGTAGCCTAGCAGCAGGCGGCGCAGGCCGAAGGCCCAGGTGTTCTGGCTCAGCCCGCCAGGCAGCTCCAGCCGCTGGCGCTGCTGGGCGTTCAGCCCCCAGCGGATGCCCGCGCCTTCCATCCAGCGCTCCAGCACCGGCAGGTCACGCTCTTCTAGGCCGAAGCGCTGGCGCAGGGCGGGGACATCCAGCAGGTCGAGTAAATCGCTCACCGACAGGCGCAGCTCCGGCAGCCGTAGCAGTTTTTCCAGCGCGATCATCAGCGGCAGGCGGTGGCGGCTGGCCTGGTCGGAGAGCGTGTAGGGAATATGCCGCGGGTCGTCTGTGGGCAGTTGGCCAAATACCGCTTCGATGTGCGGCGCGTAGCGGTCGATATCCGGCACCATGACGATGATGTCTCGCGGTCGCAGGTGCGGGTCGGCGCTAAAGGCGGCCAGCAGCTGGTCGTGGAGAATCTCCACTTCCCGCTGGGGGCCGTGGCCGATATGAAACACGATGGAGTCATCGGCAGCGGGCAGGGCGGGCCAGTGGCCTTGCGTTTCCGCCACGGGGCGCAGCTCGCGTATGTCGTCTTGCAGCTGGCTGAGCAGGCAGTGGCGATCCTCGCCGCTGAACGGCTCGAACATATCGATGCGCAGTGCCTGCTGCTCGAATAGGGTTTGGTAGTTGCCTGCGTCGTCGTGCTCATCGAGCAGGCGCAGGTAGTCGCGGCCCTGCTTGCCCCAGGCGGCTAGCAGCGGCTGGGCGTGCAGGTGCAGGGCGTCATCGGCATCGCCGGTGCCCAGTACATCCAGCGCTTCAGGCATGCCGGTTTTGCGCCGCTGGCGGTAGCGCTGGGCGCGCAGCAGGTCTTTGTGCTCGATGATATCTGCCCAGTAGAACTGGCAGGGGTTATGAACGCACAGCACGATTTGGCAGCAGCGAGAAAGCGCCGCCAGCGCTTCCAGGGTTTGCTGGGGCAGCGATGAAATGCCGAAGATGATCAGCCGACGAGGCAGCCCCGGCGGGCAGTCTTGGCCCTCCAGGTGCTCGGTGGCCTTCAAGAAGCGCTGGTGAACTTGAGCGCGGCTGCTGTTCAGCCCGGTATCGCCTTGGGTGGCAGCCACATCGTCCTGCAAGATGCGCCATAGGGCGGGCTGCCAGCGCTGGTGCTCTTCTAGCGGGCGGTGCTCGCCTCGGGCGGTAATTAGCACATCGTGGCCGTTGGCCCAGGCGTCCAGCCAATCGGCGCGGTAGACCTGGTACTGGTCAAACAGATCCGCCAGCCGCTCGGCCAGTTGGTAGTGCTTGCGCTGGTCACGGTCGATTTCTAGAAACTGCGCCAGCGGCTCAAACACCGGCTGCCCGGCCAGGGTAGGCAGCAGGCGCAGCAGCCGCCATACCAAGCGCGACTTATCGAACGGCGAGGTTTCCGGCACGGCATCGGCATTTTGCGAAACGTGAGTGAGCACCGTGCGGTAGGCTTGCCATAGAAACCGCGCGGGCAGCATCACCTCTAGCGCCGCAGCAATGCCCGCGCCGCCATTCTTAGGGTCTTCCGCCAACGCCAGTTTTAGCCACTGCCCAATACCGTTGCTCTGCACCAGAATGGTTTCGTTCTCCAACGGCCCCAACGGCTGGCGGCGCATCCACTCCACCGCCAAACCGCGTAAATCTTCCAAGCGGTTAGCATGTACCACCATAAAACCGGGGGGGAGCGGAGCGGGGGAGAACAAAGCATTGGCAGGCATACGGCGGCGTTCCTTCACGGCAATCAGCGTCACGGGTAGCGGTGACGCTATGGTGCCATAAGTTGGGGGTACTCGCGTGTATCTGGAGTAGGAACTTTTATGTACGTTGGGTTATCATAAAAGATAACTTGAGCGGGGTTATGCTATGGAGTGGCAGGTTGAGTTTTATCCAGGTGTTGAGCAAGAAATTTTAAGTATGCCGCCCAAAATACAGGCCAGAATGCTCCGGTTGCTGGAGATGGTAGAGACTCATGGCGCTAACCTTGGGCCACCACACACGGAATCGATGGGCGACGGTTTGTTTGAAATTAGGGCAAAGGCAAAAGAGGGAATTGGCCGTTCTCTGTTTTGTTATGTGCATGGGAAACATATTGTCGTTCTTCATGCGTTCGTCAAAAAAAGCCAAAAAAACGCCGCGTCAGGCGTTAACGTTAGCGCGGACAAGACAGCGCGAGGTGCAGTCATGATGAACTTAAAAGCACTAAAAGAGCAGGCTCTTCAAAACCCTGAAGTAGAGGCGGAGTATGAGCGTTTGGCACCGGAGTTTGCCTTGGCCTCCACACTGATTTCTATGCGCCAGCGTGCCGGGTTGACCCAAGAAGAGCTTGCCAAACGCTTGGATACACAAAAAAGTAACATTAGCCGCTTGGAGCGGGGAAGCAGTAACCCCGGCTGGAAAACATTACAGCGCTATGCACACGCCTGTGGTTTTGAGCTGACGGTACATGTTGAACAACAAAAACAGCCAGCCCATTAAGCAGTCAACGCGCTGCAATATTGGAACTCTCCTTGCGTCATCGGCTTACCGCCGCCAAGCTGTGGCCTTTGCTATGCCATTGAGAGGAGTCCGTGATGACCGAGCCGACCAACCATAATACCCGCCGCCACTCTGCCCCGGTGGTGGATGGCCCCGGTAAAGCGGCTAGCCGCGCCATGCTGCGCGCCGTGGGCTTCAACGATGACGATTTTCAAAAGCCTCAGGTAGGTATCGCGTCTACCTGGAGTATGGTGACGCCGTGTAATAGCCATATTGGTGAGCTGGCGGAGCTTGCCCGTGATGGGGCCGATGCCGCCGGAGGCAAAGGCGTGGTGTTCAATACCATTACCATTTCTGATGGCATTGCCAACGGCACCGAAGGCATGAAGTACTCGCTGGTCTCGCGGGAAGTGATTGCCGACTCCATCGAAACCGTGGCGGGCTGCGAAGGCTTTGATGGCTTGGTGGCGATTGGCGGCTGCGATAAGAACATGCCGGGCTGCGTGATGGGGCTGGCACGGCTCGATCGCCCCAGCGTGTTCGTTTATGGCGGCACTATCATGCCTGGAAAGGGCCACACCGATATTGTCTCGGTGTTTGAAGCGATGGGCGCCCACTCCCGTGGCGACATCGACCTAATCGAGCTGAAAAACATCGAAGAGACCGCCATTCCTGGCCCTGGCTCCTGTGGGGGCATGTACACCGCCAACACCATGGCTTCGGCCATTGAAGCACTGGGTATGAGCCTGCCGGGAAGCTCGGCGCAGAATGCCATCTCCCAAGAGAAACGCGACGACTGCAAAGCCGCTGGCGAAGCTGTGCTGGCGCTGCTGGCGCAAGACATCAAGCCCTCCGATATCATGACCCGCGAGGCGTTCGAGAACGCCGTGACCGTGGTGATTGCACTGGGTGGCTCCACCAATGCGGTGCTGCACCTGATTGGCATGGCGCGCACCATCGGTGTTGAGCTGACCCTGGCAGACTTCACCGAGATCGGTAAGCGCGTGCCGGTGCTGGCCGACCTGCGCCCCAGCGGCCACTACATGATGAGCGAGCTGGTGGCGATTGGCGGTATCCAGCCGCTGATGAGAATCCTGCTGGATGCTGGGCTGCTCAACGGCAACTGCTTAACCGTGACTGGTAAAACGCTGGCGGAGAATCTCGCTAACGTCGAGCCGTACCCGATGGATCAGCAAATCATCGCGCCGCTGGGTAACCCGATTAAAGCCGAAAGCCACCTGCGTATTCTGTTTGGCAACTTAGCGCCGGAAGGGGCGGTGGCGAAAATTACTGGTAAAGAGGGCACGCGTTTTAGCGGCTCGGCGCGGGTGTTTGGCTCGGAAGAGGAAGCCCAGGCACGCATCAACGATGGCACCGTAGTGGCGGGGGATGTGGTGGTGATTCGCTACGAAGGCCCGAAAGGCGGCCCCGGCATGCGTGAAATGCTCACGCCTACCTCAGCCATTATGGGCCGTGGCTTGGGCAACGATGTGGCGCTGATTACCGACGGACGCTTCTCCGGCGGCAGCCACGGTTTCGTGGTGGGCCATGTCTCCCCGGAAGCCTTCGACGGTGGCCCGCTGGCGCTGGTGGAAGATGGCGACCCGATCACTATCGATGCCGAAGCCGATACCATTGATGTGCATATCAGCGATGAAGAGATGATGCGCCGCCGTGCGGCCTGGCAACAGCCTGAGCCGCGCTATCGTAAAGGCGTGTTGGCGAAGTATGCCAAATTGGTCAGCTCGGCCAGTACCGGTGCGGTGACCGACCAAGAATAACCTGTGAAGAGTCACCGGCACGGTTAGGCTGTCACTAAGTCGTCAAGCGCAAGGCGTACCCTTAATGCCTTGCGCTTTTTAATGAGTAAACGGTGGGCACGATGGCGGTAGAGAATAAGATACGAGGACGAGCCAGCGAGGTTTTTTGGGCATTTTTAACGCTGGGGCTGACCTCCTTTGGCGGGCCGGTGGCGCATCTGGGCTACTTTCGTACGGCGTTTGTTGAACGCCGCCAGTGGCTCAGCGAGCAGGCCTACGCGGATTTGGTCGCGCTATGCCAGTTCTTGCCGGGGCCAGCCAGTAGCCAGGTAGGCTTTGCCTTAGGGTTGATGCGCGCTGGCCCCTGGGGGGCGGCGATGGCGTGGCTGGCGTTTACGCTGCCCTCTGCTATCGTACTGGTGCTGTTTGCATTGGGCGCGGCAGTGCTGGATGGCCCGGTGGCCAGCGGCATCATTCACGGCTTAAAAGTGGTGGCGGTGGCCATTGTGGCCCACGCGGTGTGGGGCATGGCGCGCAACCTCTGCCCGGATAAAACCCGCACGGGAATTGCCCTGGCAGCGGTGTTCGCGGTGGTGCTGGTTAGCGGGCCGTTGGGGCAGGTGGCGGCGATTGTGCTGGGCGGCGTGGCGGGGCTGCTGCTTTGTCGCCAAAGCGCTGCAGCATCGTCTAGCGAATCGCTGCACTTCCCGGTGACACGCCAAGCGGGCACGCTGGCGTTACTAATATTTGCGGGGCTGTTGGTGCTCTTACCGCTGTTGGCGGCGAGTGCGGGTTGGTTGAACGTCGTCGATGCGTTCTACCGTTCAGGCGCGCTGGTGTTTGGCGGTGGCCATGTGGTGCTGCCGCTGCTGGAAGCGGAAGTAGTGCAATCGGGTTGGGTCACGGCGGATGAGTTCTTGGCCGGTTACGGCGCAGCGCAGGCGGTGCCAGGACCGCTGTTTACGTTTGCTGCATATTTAGGGGCGCTGTTGCCGGGAATTCCCAGCGTGATTGGCGCGTTACTGGCGCTGCTGGCGATTTTTGTACCGGGGTTTTTGCTGCTGGTCGGCGTGCTGCCATTTTGGAACCAGTTCCGCCAGTGGAGCAGTGCTCAAGCGCTGATGCGTGGTGCCAATGCGGCGGTGGTGGGGATTTTAGGCGCGGCGCTTTATCAGCCGGTGTGGACCAGCGCCATTCTTGGGCCGTACGAGTTTGTGCTGGCGTTGACGGGCTTTCTGCTGCTCACCGTATGGAAGCTGCCTGCATGGGTAGTCGTGATCGTCGTCGCTTTGGGTGGGGTAGTGATCACGCTGTAGCATCACTACCCCAGCCGGTTTATACGCGGCTTACTTTAACCGGTAACCCTTGGCGCACGCTGGCGCCGCTAATCGGTTCAAGCCAAGTGCCGTCTACCGCCCGCGTAGGGTCTTTAAACCCCAAGTCGTTGATGTTGATGCCTGCCCGCATCCACGGCATATCAGGCTGGGGTTCACCGTCAATGATGTGTGGTGTGGCGCCTAAATCTTTATGACCGTAGCCGTGTTCAATACCCAGTGCGCCGGGCACAACGCTTTCGCTTACCAGGGCTAGCCCCACCACGCTGCCGCCAGGGCTTTCAATGCGAATGGTGTCGCCGTGCTGAATGCCAAAGCGTTCGGCATCTTGGCGGTGCATTTGCACGGGGTTGTAGGGCTTGATCATCCGCAGCCGTTCGTTACCGATGGCGTAGGAGTTCATCAGATTGGATTTGAACGAGAATGCCAGTAACGGCCACTCTTGCTCTGAGAAGATCTCCCGCATGGGCTGCTTATTCGCCATTTGAGGCAGCGAGTGACACGGTACGCCCCGGTTTGGCAGCCCATTGGTGGTATCAATGCTGGTGCCAACCGCTTCGTTATAGACACACAGGGTTTCTTTCCACTGGCGTTTTAAATGTTGGCCTACGAAGTGTTCGCTGGCATCTTCAAAACGTCCACCCCGGGCGTACAGATAGGCCACACGGCTGCGCTCGTCGGCTTTCAGCGTACGTTCAAGCTTAGGCAGCAGCGGTGCAATGCCACTATGGGCAACGTCAGTTTCGTTCGCTTCTGGTAGCGGCGTCTCTTGGAAGGCAATATTGGCCGCTGCCCGCAAGTAGTAATCTTCAGCGCGGTTGAGGGGGTGCAGATTGCCATCAGTATCGGGGATGGCGTTATCACCGAAGCCCGGCAGCCCCAGCCGTTTAGCTACGGCAATAAAGAAGCTATCCATAGACACCGGCTCGCCTTCGGCGGTTTTTTGTTGGCGCGGTTCAACCACCGGCCAGCACGCGGTGGTCAGCTTGCCTAGCGTGCCTTTCCAGGAGCCTGTAAAGCCCCATACTTCGTACATCACTGAATCCGGTACGATGTAATCGGCGTAACGATTGGTCTCGTTGATAAAGCCATCAACCGCGACAAATAACCCTAGTCGGCTGGGATCTTTTAACTTATCGACAACGACGCCTTTCAGGCCCGCTTGGCCATAAATCGGGTTGGCCATGCAGCCAATCAGGGCTTTGATGGGGTAAGGGTAACCATCCAGCGCAGAAGGTAAATGCTCGGTGAGGGTGGGTGGCGCGAGTGAGCGCCAAGGAGCCTTCGCAGGGTAAGGGTTCTCACCAGCCGCTACCTTACGCTGGTACTCCGATGATTTTTCATAGGGGAAACGTGAGCGCGAGAGAAACACGCCCTGTGGGCCACGCTTGCCGGGGAAATTAGCTAAGTCGTAGCGTGGGCCTTCGCCGGTGCCTTTATAGGTGCCACCGCCCACCGCGCTGCCGCCTTTCATGTTGTAGTTGGCTGCCAATAGGTTGAGCATTTGAACGCCAAAGGCAGCGTAGAAGCCGTTGCCTGACATCATACCGCCGTGGCAATTAACGGCTGCCTTGCGGCCGTGGCTGGCGTACTTTTTGGCTAAATCGATAATCGTTGCTTTGGGAATACCACAGTGTTCCGCGTAGGTGTCCATGTCGTATTCATGGGCCGATTCACGCAGCAGCGTTAGGCTGGTTTTAACGGTGACGGTGCTGCCATCGGCAAGCTCCACTGCGCGCTCGGCAAATAGCTCGGCGGCCATGACATCTTCGCTGAGCGCGAATTCGCCGTCTGACACGACGACGGGCATATCCGCATCGCTACCGGCCTCAGCAAGCCCCAAATCGCTGGCGCGCAAAAAGTAGCCACGGCGCGGATGTTCAAACGTATCAATGACCAAGTGCGTCGCGTTGGAGTGGGTGGTCTCGCCTGCAGCATTGGCAGCGGTCTGGCCCGGCAGGGCGAGGAAGTCGCTCGCGTAACCCTCGTTATCCAGTAGCCACTGAATCATCGCCATGGCAAAGGCGCTGTCGGTGCCGGGGCGAATGGGCACCCAGCGGTTATTATCCGCCGCGTGGGAAGTGGCGGCATTTAGCGCGGGGTCGACTACCACGTACTCAAGGGTTCCTGCAGCGCGTGCCTGAGCAAGCAAGCGGCCCTGACGCTTAAACGGGTTGCCTGCTTGGCTAGGCGCGCAGCCGATATACATGATGAACTGTGCGTTCTGAATATCGGGTTTTACATGGGCATTGGTGACAATATTGTTCATCACGGCCCCCGACCCCATGCGGAACGCCAAGCCGCAATAAGCACCGTGGTGGCCGTAGTTGCGGGTAGCAAAGGCGTTGAGCGTGAAGCGCTTGAGTAAATCTGAGCGCCCGTAGTCGGTGGCTTCCATGACCATCAGCTGATTCGCCTTGGGGCCGTACTCTGGATTGGCAGGGTCGATAGGCGTGTCATGGTCGTGAATGGCGCGCAGCCCATCCACATGGCCTTCACCAAACAGATCGCCCCCCTCACAAATCTCTTCAATCAGCTGTTCAAACGAGATTTTTTGCCACTCCCGATTACCGCGCTCGCCAACGCGCTTCAAGCAGTGGTCGATACGGAACGGGTTAGTGATCTGGCTCATCATGGCATTTCCGCGGGCGCAGGCGGTAGAGCGGTTAACCTGCCCCTGTTCGCTGTAGGCGCTGACGCTGCGAAGCGCATCGGCCACTGGGGTGCGCATCGGTAAATGGTCATCTGCAGAGAGCGGATGGTAAGGATTGCCAGATACCCGCAGCACTTCGCCTTGGGTGTCATCAATGCGTACCCGTACGCCGCACTGGGTGGTGCAGCCGTAGCAAATGGTAAAGGCGGTGCGTTGATCGGGAGTGAGGGTTAGCTCGCCAGTGGCTAAGTCAACGCGGTACTCCGGCGTAAGCGAGTTGCCGTGAATGTTGTGCTTGGGTTTTTCCCCCGCGCTGCCACTGAGTCCTTTGGCCATCTTGGCAAGCGGGTCAGCGTAGCCTACTGCAAAGGTGGCGGCACCGCCTGCGGCAGCGGCGCCTTTGAGAAACCGGCGGCGTGAGGGGTCTTGAGCAGACTTAGCCATGGTTAGGCGCTCCTTGTTCGGCGTTAAGCGAGTCACTAGGTGTATTGGTATCGAAAGAGGGCGGCGGTTTAACGCCACCTTGCTGGGCTTGCCGCCATGGGATAAATAGCTCAATCAGTAAGATAGCGGCGAACCAAAGCCCAAACGTACCGAGAATACCTAACAGTCCGGAAGAGCCAGCGGGGATGCCATAGTGGTGAAAGCCTGCGCTGTTACGGGCGACGTGCTGAACGTCCATCAGCACCACCCAACGGAACATCCAGCCCATATGAATGGCTACCAAACCAAGTAGCCAAGCCCAGGCAAACAGTGCGGGTTGGCGTTGGGTAAAGCGTGAGAGTAACCACGCCACCGCTATAAAGAGCGTTATGCCAGTAATACCGCCCCACAGCGCGGTGCTACGCCAGGAGGGACTGTGACGAACAGACTCCAGCGCTGCTGCGACCGAGCCAATGTTGGCGTTAATACCATCCAGGTACCAGCTAGCCGCGATTAAACCCGCCACGGCACAGAAGGCGAGTAGGACATACAGCGTTTGCCGAACGGTGGCGTGCGAACACAGCCCGCTTACCTGGTTGAGTACCAACACCAGCCCTGCTGCCGCGATGAAGCCTGTCGCGACCAGCATGGGCGGAAGCCATACGGTGTTCCATAGCGGGCGTGCTTTCACAATGGCAAGCTCCGCGCCGGTATAAAGCATAATGCCGCTGGAAAGCAGTAGTGCGGCTACCCCCACGATGGCCACCAGTGCCCTTGGAGTAGCGCTATCGCCCAGACTTAGCCATTTAGCCATCCATCCGCTCAGCCCTGGCGCATTGCGCTGGGCTTGGAGCGCCGGGCGCCAAGCCAGCCAGGCAAGGCCCAGTACGCTGACGAGATAGAGCGGCAGAACCACGCTGCCGATGGACATCCACGAGTGGGTGTTGGCGTAAGCATAAAAGTGCCAAAAGCGCAGCGGTTGGTGTAGATCTGCAAGTAGTGCAACAGGTGCGACCAGCGTGGTGCTGACGCAAGCGATGAGTGCAAGACGTGCGGTGGGCAGCCACGCTTTTTTGCCGAAGATTAACGCGGGGGCTGCAAGCCAGAGACTCGCGTAGGAGACGGCGATCATGAAAAAGTACTGTACTGCCCAGGGGTACCAGGCAATGTCATAACGCGGGGCGAGCAGTTCAATGGTGGAATTCATAGCCCATCTCCTGGCCGTGGGGGTCAAACACTTCAAGCGCCACGGGTCCCGCCACGGGGCGTGTAGTGAAGCGTTCATCCATCCCGAGGTAGAACACTTGGGGAAGCGTGTTTTTTTCTGGCTGAAGTACCATCAGTGCATCACGGTGCTCTTGAATCATGCGGCTGATTTGGCTGTCAGGATTGCGCATATCACCAATAATCCGCGCACCTCCAACACAGCTTTCAACACACGCGGGCAGTAGCCCTGCCTCTAAACGGTGCGCGCAGAACGTGCATTTGTCGGCGGTTTGGGTACGCTCGTTAATAAAGCGGGCGTCGTAAGGGCAGGCGTTAACGCAATAAGCGCAGCCCACGCAGCGGTCGCTGTCCACCACCACGATGCCATCCTGCTGTTGGTAGGTAGCTTCAACGGGACAAACGGGTACGCAGGGCGGGTTTTCGCAGTGATTGCACAGCCTGGGCAGCATAAACGTGGCCAGCTCACCGCTCTCCTGATGCTGCACTTCGTACTGGGAGACCGTGGTTCGAAACTGGCCAAGCGGGGCGGCGTTCTCAATATGGCACGACACTGTGCAAGCCTGGCAGCCGATGCATTGGCGAAGATCAATCAGCATGCCGTAGCGCTTTGCGGGATCACCTTCCCGTCGAGCAGGCTGTTGATTAATGCCTGCTTGGGCAAGGCTAGAAAAGGGTATCAGTGCAGCGCCTGCACTTAATCGGGCCAGCTGGCCGAGTAGCGAGCGGCGTATGGCGTCCATAGCGCCTCCTTAACTGATGAACAGGTCATTCGCAGGGGCGAATGGTCGGGGTACGCTAAGACTACTCCTTACGTTGAAGGGGAAAGTTGATTCTCGTCAATGAGTTAGCGCACTTTACTTAATGCTCACTTAATCTTAAAACGCTAACTGATTGTTTTCATGAAAGACGTCCTATTAAGCGTGACAAACAAAAACAGGCTGACCCAATGGGCCAGCCTGTATCGAAAGGGGGTAGATTCTGATGTAGTAGCTGTTGCTATGGCGCCTCCAGCTCTAACGTGCGGCGCAGGACATTAAGCTCGTTGATGTCCAGGTGCTCTAGCCTTCCGGCGAGCAGGTCGCTGATCTTTTGAACGGGTAAGCCAGCCTGGCGGGCTATTTCGCGGCTTCCCAGATCTGATACGGCGATCAGGCGGGTAATAATACGCATGAGGCGCGTACGTTTTTCTAGTTCCCTGACATCGAGGTCAGGGCTGCTTCGCGGAGGATCTAATGATTCTGCGTGAGCAGTTGAGTATGCCGTACTCATGTGACTCCATCAGTCGGAAATGACAAACACACAATGCCGCCAACTCACGCGGTTTTCAATGCCTAATTTGATGAAAATTTCACGCAGCGAGTAACACCCGCAAATGCCCGTGGCTCTGGTAAACTATGCGCCTTCCTATTTCTGAGTGAGCTGCGCACTGTGCGCGGCTTATGGACTGCTTTCTAGCTTAAATAGGCCGTTGGCCGAGGAGTTTTGCATGTCGAACAGCGCACCCAAGGTGGGCGTGATCATGGGGTCGAAGTCTGATTGGCCGGTCATGGAGCACGCGGTGGCGATGTTAGAGCGGTTGGGCGTTCCCTACGAAACCCGTGTGGTATCGGCGCATCGCACACCCGACCTGCTGTTCGAATATGCAAAAAGTGCCGCTGAGCGTGGCCTGCAGGTGATTGTGGCAGGCGCAGGCGGTGCCGCTCATTTGCCGGGTATGGTCGCATCACAAACGGCACTGCCGGTGCTGGGTGTGCCGGTGGAGTCTAAAGCGCTGAAGGGCTTGGATTCACTGCTTTCCATCGCCCAAATGCCGGGTGGTATTGCGGTAGGCACCCTGGCTATTGGCAAAGCCGGTGCCACCAACGCAGGCCTGCTGGCCGCACAAATTGTGGGTCTTCAGGACAGCGCCGTGCGCGAAGCTGTTGAGGCGTTCCGCGCCGAGCAGACCCAGTTGGTGCTGGATAACCCCGACCCGCGCCCTGACGTAGACTCCTCGGCCCAATAGGTAGCCATCATGAGCGCACAGAGTGCAAAACATATGATTGCAAAAAACATTGGTGTCCTCGGTGCAGGCCAACTCGGGCGTATGCTGGCGCTGGCAGGTTATCCGCTGGGCAACACCTTCACCTTTTTAGATACCACCGGTAACCCCAGCGCGGGTATCGGCGAGGTGATTGTCGACCCGGAGAACCAGCATCTGGCGGCGTTTCTGGATAAGGTCGATGTAGTGACCTATGAATTCGAGCACCTCCCCGTTGAGTTGGTAAAGCAGATTGAGCAGCACAAGCCGGTTTATCCCGGCAGTCGCGCTATTGCGGTGTGCCAAAACCGTGTAGAAGAGAAAACGCTGTTTGATCGCTTGGGTATTCCCACGCCGGCCTATCGCGTGGTGGAAAGTGCTGAGCAGCTCGCTGCCGCCGCCGCTGAGCTTGGTTGCCCGGTAGTGGCCAAATCAGTCACGGAAGGCTACGACGGCAAAGGGCAGGCGGTGCTGAAAGCACCGGAACAGGCTCAAGAGGCGTGGGACTCGATTGGCCATACGCAGCTCATCGTCGAGGCGTTTGTCGATTTTGTGCGCGAAGTATCGATGATTGCGGTGCGCGGCCGCGATGGGGATGTGGTGTTCTACCCCATGGCAGAGAACCAGCACGTGGGCGGCATCCTACGCTACTCCGTGGCCCCACTGCCGGATTTAGACCCCAGCGTTCAACAAACCGCCGACAGCTACATTCGTGCGCTGCTGGATGAGCTGGATTACGTGGGCGTGCTGGCGCTGGAGCTGTTCCAAACCCGCGACGGCAGCCTGCTGGCCAACGAAATGGCCCCCCGGGTGCATAACTCCGGCCACTGGACGATGGATGGCGCGGCTACCAGCCAGTTCGAGAACCATCTGCGGGCAGTTCAAGGCTTGCCGTTAGGCGCAACCAACGCCATTGCGCCCACCTGCATGGTGAATGTGATTGGCCTGGAAGGTGATAACGCCGCGCTGCTGGCCATTGCCGACACCCACCTGCATCGCTATGACAAAGCCGAGCGCCCAGGGCGTAAGCTGGCTCACGTTAACGTCGTGGCGTCGAGTCACGCCGAGCTGCTTGAAAAAGTGCGTGCTTGTCAGGCGTTGATACCCGATGCGCCCCCCGTTGAGTGGAGTTTTGAATCTACGTTATGAACAACGAAGCCGCCTGAAAAGGCGGCTTTTTAATTTCTGATGGTGACTACTTTTGTGACTTAAACGTGCTAAAACAGATGTATTAAACAAAGCCTAACCAATAAGATTGGCGTTAAGCCGACTGAAGAACAGGGAGTTTGTATGTCGCCCCCCACACCCCTCGCCGCCACGGCGATGGCCTCCGGGCTGCGCAGTGGTTATCAGCGTGACTATCACATCACCATGCAGCGTTTGCGTGGCGAAAAAGTGCGCCTGCTTTACGACAACCTTTGGCAGCCAGTGCTGAGCAGCGTGCTGGCGGGTGGGCTGCTGGTAGCGGCCATGTGGCCGGTGGTGGATGCCGCGCTACTGCTGGGGTGGTTTACGGTGCTGGTGGCGATTTCAGGATTGAGATTACTGCTAGCCCAGCGGTTTAAGCGCCTGCCTGCGCTACAGCAGCAGCGCCAGCGCTGGCTGCGTTGGTTTGCCATCGGTGCCATTGCATCAGGGTGCGTGTGGGGGACTTCGGGTGTGCTGCTGTTTAGCCACGACCACCCCGGCCAAATTGCCGCGCTCTCGATTGTGCTGGCCGGTATTGCTGCGGGGGGCGTGACCACGCTCTCTTCGGTGTGGTGGATTGCCATTGGCTTTGTATTGCCCATTCTACTGCCCCTGAAGTTTCAATTTCTGCTACAGGGCTCGTCCCTCTCCATTTTGATTGGTCTGATGTTGGTGCTGTTTTTAGGCTTAATTATGGCGACCAGCCGCCGCTTTAGCCGCACCATTCACGACAATATCGCCCTGCGGGTGAGCATGGCCGCCCGGGAGGCGCAGCTGCGCGAAAGCGAAAACCGCTATCGCTCTATTTTTCAGCACTCGCCGTTAGGCGTGCTGCACTTCGATGAGCAGGGGCAGATTACCGACTGTAACAGCAAACTGCTGGCTATCCTGAGCGTGGAGCGCTCAAAGTTACTCGGCTACCGCATGCTGGACCGCTCTGCCGACCGAAAGGTGGCTCAGGCGGTTAGGGATGCGCTGGAAAAAGGCACGGGCTATTACGAAGGCACTTACCAACTGCCCAACGCCAGTGTGGGCACGCCTTTGCGAGCGTTCTTCAACGGGGTACATAGCGCCAGCAACCAGATGGTGGGCGGTGTGGCGATTATTGAGGATTTCACCGAACGAAAGCGCAACGAGGCGATTATCTACCGCCAGGCTTACTACGATGCGCTAACTGATTTGCCCAACCGCCGGCTGTTTATCGAGCGTTTAGAGGCGCTGTGTAATGGGCAGAACAGCGACCAGCGCGGTGGTTTGGTGATGTTTATGGATATGGACCGCTTCAAGCTGATTAACGACACCCTAGGCCATGCCGCAGGGGATGACTTGTTGGTGCAGGTCGCGCGCCGCTTGGAGTCGTGTTTGCAGGCGGATGATATGGCCGCCCGTTTAAGCGGCGATGAGTTTGTGCTGCTGGCGCTATTTGATACCACCGACCCTGAGGCGCTCAACGCCGTGGCGGCGCGTTACATGGATGCGGTGCAGAGCGCGTTGTCCGGCAAGTACCGTTTAGAGAGCCGCTGGGTAGAGGTGACACCTAGCATGGGCTACACCTGTTTTGATGCCACGGCCTGCGACCATGCCGATGTGCTTAAACAGGCAGATACGGCGATGTATCAGGCAAAGACCGAAGGACGGGCGCGGCTGCGCCGCTACCAGCCCTGGATGCGTGAAGAAGTGAACAAGCGTGTGGCGGAACAGGCGCCTAACCTGCCAATTGACCGCTAAGCAGTAGCCACAGGGCAATCAAGGCAAAGTGCCCTGGGTACCAGGCAAGCCAAAGGCGGCGCGGCATTTCCAGCGCCACCGGCGGCACTCGCTGGGCAGCACCGGCAGCCAGCATCAGCACGATCACGCAGGTGGCGACGGTGAACGATTTAGCCATGTCGGAGGCGTTCATTTGCCCGGCAATCCAGAGCACAGGAAATGCCGCTAGCCCCGCCCAAAGGCGCGATTTCAACGCATTTCGGGTTTCGCTGAGCGCCTGCATGGCAAACATAAACAGCGGAATCAGCAGCAGGCCGTTGTGACCATACTCCACCCAGAACCCGAGCAAATACCACGCGGTAACGCCCACCGCGGCTCCCAGCATCAGCCAGCCCAAACCTAAGGTTTGTTGCTGGTAGTGCTGCCAGCCCTGGCGTACCAAAGCACCCAGTGCCAAGCCGCTGGCCAAGGTGAAGCAGACGTTCAAGATAAACGCATCGGAGGCGCGGGGCATCAGCATATAGGGCAGCTGTGCGACGAGTCCGATAATCAAAATCCGCCGAGAATAGCGCAGCGGATTACGCGTATTAAATAAGCCGTGCCACGCCACCATGGCGGCAAACAGCGGAAACGCAATGCGCCCAATCGAAGAGCCTGCCCAACCTAAATCCCAATCCCCCGGCAGCACGTAGCGGGTCAGGTGGTCCACGGTCATGGTAAACAGCGCCAGCCACTGTCCCCAGGCGGTCCAGTGGGATGAGGGCCGTAGCGCGGCCGCCGCATCTGCGGCTGGGGCCGAGTGAGCCGCCGTCGATTCAGCCATGCTACCTCCTTGTACGTGGTTCAGTGATAGTAAAGACCCGGTTTGGCGGAGCAAGTTCGCTGGAGTGACGGGGCCTGGCAGGCGCTGAAAATCGGTTTACCCAGCGCCCAAACGTGGTCAATGGCCCAGCGGCCTTCGCTGAGCACAATAAAATCCGCATCCACGCCGATGAACTCAGGAATGTAGAGAATATCGCTGGCTACCGAACCGGTCAGCGTAACGAGGGGAAGTTGGCACGGGCGTGCCAAAAGGCGGGGTGGGCTATTCGTAGAATCATTCGCTCAGGTAGAAACGGGCGATATTGCCACGGGTACCTGGGCGAAGCGCGTGCAGCGCGGGGGATAAGAGGAGACGTGAGGGCATGATGGCGTCTCGCTTGCGTGCCTCCCCAAGCGGGGAGGCAATCTTAGGCAGCTAGCGCTTACTCTTCGCCGAAGTAACGGGCGTAGATTTCATCGTAAGTGCCGTCTTCCTGAAGCTCAGCCAGAGCTTCGTTGAACTGTTCGGCCAGCGCTTCATCACGCTGACGGAAGGCGATACCGAAACCCTCACCGAAGTACTCTTTAGGCTCGCTAATGCGTTCACCCACCACGACGTACTCAGCTTCTTCGCTCTCTAGCAGCGTGGACTGGCCGATCGGGAAGTCGAGGAAGACGATATCTAGACGCTGTGCTTCCATGTCCAGCACCATGTCGTCGGCGGTGGAATAGCGGCTGATGTCGGCAACGCTGCTGAAGTTATCGGTGACGTAGTTATCCTGCAGGGTGCCGCGCTGAACGCCAATGGTTTTACCCGCAAGGGTCTCTTCGTTGGCTTCGCTGATATCCAGGCTGCTGGGGGCAAACCAGGCAGACGGCATGGTGATGTAGGGGTCAGAGAACAGCACCTGCTGACGGCGTTCGTCGTTGATGGTCATGGAAGACATGATTGCATCGTAGTTGCGTGACATCAGGCCTGGAATAATGCCGTCCCACTCCTGCTCGACCCACTCACAGGTAACACCGATACGCTCGCATAGGGCGTTGCCCAGGTCGATGTCGAAGCCGGTCAGTTCACCTTCAGCGGTGCGGTATTCCATGGGCTCGTAGGGAACGTCGACGCCGATACGCACGTTGTCGTAATCGCGCGCGTGAGCAGAAGATGCTGCAGCGACGGCCAAGCCCAGCAGAGAAACAGTCAGTAGTTTTTTCATTTTTAGACTCCAAAAGAAGCAGGTTCACCCAAGGTGATCCCCCTTAACGTACCCCAGGTTGAGGTCGGCGAGAAAAGGGGGAGTCTGCATTTGAACCAACGTTTGTTTTACGCTGGACGTGTTGGATTTATTGTAGCTAGGAATTTTGTGGCCGCAGGTGGGCCAGTAATTTTTTCTCTAGGAAGCGGAAAAAATACAAAATCGCAAAGGTTAAACAGAGATAGATGGCCGCGACAAACAGGAAGGCATCAAACGGCGCATAAAAGCGGGCATACACAAAGCGTGCCGCGCCGGTGAGATCCATTAGCGTCACCACGCTAGCAATCGCGCTGGCGTGCAGCATGAAGATGACTTCATTGCCGTAAGCGGGCAGCGCACGACGAAAGGCGCTGGGCAGAATAATCCGCCGCATCATTAGGCTTTGCGACATGCCGTAGGCTCGCGCTGCTTCGATCTCGCCTTTAGACGTGGCTTTTATCGCCCCACGGAAGATCTCGGTGGTGTAGGCCGCCGTATTGAGCGTAAAGGCGATAAGCGCCGGGTAGAAGGCTTCTTTTAGCACTGGCCACAGGAAGGTTTCCTGGATACCGTCGATGAACACAACGCCGTAGTAGATGATGTAGAGCTGGATCAGTAGCGGCGTGCCGCGAAATACGTAGGTATAGAGGTAGACCGGCAGGCTGATCCACTTATGCTTAGAGCTGCGCATAATGGCCATCGGAACCGCAAGAATTAACCCGGCCACCAGCGATAGAAACACCAGCTGTGTGGTGGTCACCAAGCCTTCCCAGTAGTATCCCAGGGTGGTGGGCGTAAAGATCAGGTTGTCTGCCAGCAGATCGTTAAACCATGCAGAGATATCTAGCATGTCACTGCCCCCCAAAGCCGATGTCGTAACGTTTTTGTAGCCGTGCAAAAATCCACTCGGAGACGCTGGCAATGAGCAGGTAGGCCGCCGCCACTGGAATGAGGAAGACAAACGGCTCGTGGGTGGCCCGAGAGGCTTCTGCCGCCACCCGCACCATGTCCGTCAGGCCGATCACCGACACCAGAGCGGTGGTCTTGAGCAGTACCATCCAGTTGTTGGAGAGGCCGGGCAGCGCATGACGCATCATCTGGGGAAAGCGAATGCGCCGAAAGACCAGCGCGTTGCTCATGCCGTAGGCTTTGCCTGCTTCAATCTGGCCGTTATCCACCGCCATAAAGGCCCCGCGAAAGGTTTCGCCCATGTAGGCACCGAAGATAAAGCCGATGGTCAGTACGCCTGCGGCAAAGGCATTGAAATTGATGTAAATGTCGATGTCGTAGTTGTAATACAGCATGTCGCTGATGGCATTGACGCCGATCTGGCCGCCGAAGAACAGCAGCATCATCAGCACTAGGTCCGGCACACCGCGAATCACCGTGGTGTAAACGGTGGCGGTGCGACGTAACAGCCAGTTACGCGACATCTTGGCGCTGGCCGTCAGCAGCCCTAGGAGGATGGCCAAGATCAGCGATAGAACGGCCAGTTGAACGGTAACGCCCGCCCCTTCGATCAGGCGGGGGCCGTAACCTTGCAAATCGAGCATGGTGTGGGTGCCTCGCGGATCAGTATTTAGGAGCCAGGAACTGCTTCAGGCGCGGTGACTGTGGGTTACCGAGTACATCGTCGGGAGCCCCTTGTTCCTCTACCAAACCTTGGTGCAGGTAAATTACCTTGCTGGAAACGTCGCGGGCAAAGCTCATTTCGTGGGTGACCACGACCATGGTGCGTCCTTCATTGGCCAGATCGCGCATCACTTTCAGCACGTCGCCCACTAGCTCCGGGTCGAGCGCTGAGGTCGGCTCGTCAAACAGCATCACTTCAGGGTCCATGGCCAGCGCCCGGGCAATGGCGCCGCGCTGCTGCTGGCCGCCGGACATTTGTGCCGGGTAGGCGTTGGCGCGAGCGCTAAGCCCTACGCGGTCCAGCAGTGCGTGGGCGTGCTCAATGGCCTCTTTTTTCGGCTTACCGAGCACGTGGATCGGCGCTTCGATGATGTTCTCCAGCAGCGTCATGTGCGCCCACAGGTTAAAGCTCTGGAACACCATGGAGAGCTTGGCGCGCATTTGAACCACCTGTTTCCAGTCGGCGGGTTCGCGGCCGTGCTTGGTGGTTTTAAAACGGATTTGCTCGCCGTGAACGTACAGTTCGCCGTCGTCCGGCTGTTCCAGCAGGTTCATGCAGCGCAAGAAGGTGCTTTTGCCTGACCCTGAGGCACCAATGAGGGTGATGACGTCACCTTTTTGGGCTTCCAGAGAGAGGCCTTTGAGGACTTCTGTATCGCCAAAGCGCTTTTTAATATTGCGCACTTCAAGGGGAGTAGGCGTAGCGGCCATAACTTAGGCTCCAGTACAGGGTTGCCGCAGCAGCAACAAATGAATTCGTCGTGCGTGTGTGCGGCTGGCGCGAAAAAAGGGGCGATTCTATCAGGACTGCGCCAAATGCGCGTACTTTATCAGGACGACATTGGTCTTGGTACGTAGCGATGTGTCCTGACGGCCCCTTCATGTTGTTGTTATAAAAAAAGACGTCGTTATGAAAAGTACGTTTTCATCGTCAGACAGTAGCGCAAGTGTCCGTCAGGTAATGGCATGACTGGGTACCACCAGCAGTGCCGCACGAGCGCCTATGTCGACGTGGGCATTGGGGAACACCACATGTAATGGTGTCTTCTCCACGATGAAATCACCCGCTACCCCATCTTTGGCGAGGCAGGTGCCGGGCTCGAAACGGCTGAAATTGGGCACGTCATCGTCGAAGCAGAGCGTAAAGTCCTCCGCTTGGCGCATCAGCTCGTGCTGTACTTTAAAAAAGGCCATGGTTTCGGCGGTTTTTTTCGGCGGCTCGTAACCTGCGCTGAGCGAGCTGAGTAACGTTAGCATCGGTGCCAGCGCCGCCATGTCGTTCTCGCCAAACGGCGCGACGCGGCCAAGCTCGAAGGTAAACGCCTGTGCGTGGTGATAGTGTTTGCTGTAGTGGGAGAAGGTCCAACTATGCTGATGTTGATGCAGCACCGCCTGCATATCGGCAGCGGCCAACCACTGCCACTGCTCAGCGTCTGTGGCAGTTTCTGCATAGGGCTCTACCACAAAGCGGGTATATAAGCTGCTACGGATCGCGGTATGCAGGTCGTAATGTAGCTTAGGCAGCGCATGATGACGATTGAAAAACGTATCTACCGCTTCCATTAGCTCTCGAGCTCGGTCTGGTTCGCTGCCCTTTGCGTCCAGCTCGCGCTTGAATAGCCGGTTAAGATTGGTGGTGATAAAGCGCTTCTGTTCTTTTAAGGCGGGAATGTTGCCTAAAATGACTAATATCGGCGCACCTAATTGCAGGGAGCTGGCTTCTAGAGCGCTGAGCCAGTCGCCAAGGAGTTCCACAGGAGCGGTTTCGTTGCCGTGGATAGCGGCAGAGAAAACGCAAGCATGGGCGCCAGGGCGAAGAATGTTGGGCGTTAGTTCCAGAACACCTGGCCCATGAAGATGGTAAGTGCCGCTTGGGAAGCGGCCGATGCGCGGGGAAGGGCGTTCGCCGTCAAGCGTCCAGTCGAGCCATTGGCCTAGCATGAAAGTGTCCTTAAGCATGGGCATTCGCTTTTTGTTGCCCTACCTTTACCACGCTGGCCGTTGACCACAAGTGGGGGCGTCGTTCGCGTGAAAATGGTCGGTGGGAAGATGAAAGTTGTTGGCACAAAAAAACGCTTATGGCAGATCGCTACAAGCGTTTTCAGGCCCAGCGCTTTTAGTGCCGAAGTGGCACAAGTGCAAGGTCGGCACATCGATGAAATCGAAGCGCGGCGTCGAAAACATTCGCTTTTATCTACGCTTAACTGCGCTATGTTTCAATGAGTTTTCACTGCCCGCTGTGGGCAACCTGTCTGATGCTTGAATGCAAGTCCAAAGGAGTGAGTAATGACGAAGGTACTGGTACTTTATTATTCCATGTATGGACATATCGATACCTTAGCAGCCGCTGTGGCGGAGGGGGCAAAGGGTGTTGATGGCGTAGAGGTCACGGTCAAACGCGTGCCCGAAACTATGCCGGAAGAGGTGTTCAAAAACGCGGGCGGCAAGCAGGATTTCACCACGCCGGAAGCCACGCCCCAAGAGCTGGCGGATTACGATGCCATCATCTTCGGCACGCCCACTCGCTTTGGCAACATGGCCGGCCAGATGCGTACCTTCCTCGACCAAACCGGAGGCTTATGGGCCAACGGCGCGCTGCGTGGCAAGGTGGCGAGCGTATTTACATCAACCGGTACCGGCGGTGGTGATGAGATGACCATTACCTCCACCTGGACCACGCTGGCCCACCATGGCATGGTCATCGTGCCGATTGGCTACGGCATCGAAGAGCAGTTTGATATTTCGAAAGTAAGCGGTGGCACGCCCTACGGTGCCGCGACGCTGGCCGGTGGCGATGGCTCCCGCCAGCCGGATGACCGCGAGCTGAAAATTGCCCGCTTCCAGGGCAAACATGTCGCTGAGATTGCTGCCAAACTGGCAAACTAATCGACGCTTGAAACGCACAACGCCTCGCTGCCAGCGAGGCGTTGTGCGTTAACGAACGCTTTTATAGAAGAATCAACCGCGAATCCGCTCGGCAATGGCGTTACCGAGGCTTTCGGTCGTGCCCTGGCCGCCCACGTCGCGGGTGAGCACTTGGCTATCGCCCTCACTCAGCACCGCTTCAATGGCCTCGACCATCGCGTCGCCCGCCTCCTTATAGCCCAGGTGCTCCAGCATCATCGCCCCAGACCAAATTTGGCCGATAGGGTTGGCAATGCCTTGACCGGCGATGTCCGGTGCGCTGCCGTGTACCGGTTCGAACAGGCTGGGGAACTTGCCTTCTGGGTTGATGTTGGCCGAGGGGGCGACGCCAATGGTGCCGGTGCACGCAGGGCCTAAGTCGGAGAGAATATCGCCAAACAGGTTGCTGCCCACCACCACGTCGAACCAGTCCGGATGCAGCACGAAGTTGGCGGTCAAAATATCGATATGGAATTTATCCACCGCGATCTCTGGGTACTGCTTGGCCATCTCGGCCACCCGCTCGTCCCAGTAGGGCATGGTGATCGAGATGCCGTTGGACTTCGTGGCCGAGGTGAGCTTTTTACGTGGGCGGGTTTGTGCCAGGTCGAAGGCATACTTCAGTACGCGATCAACGCCGGTACGGCTCATCACCGTTTCCTGAATAACGATTTCACGCTCGGTGCCTTCATACATCTTGCCGCCGACGCTCGAGTACTCGCCCTCGGTGTTTTCGCGCACGACGTAAAAGTCGATGTCGCCGGGCTTGCGGCCCGCTAGCGGGCTTTTGATGCCGGGCATCAATCGGCAGGGGCGCAGGTTGATGTACTGGTCGAACTGGCGACGAAACTGCAGCAGCGAGCCCCATAGCGAAATATGGTCGGGCACTTTGTCTGGCCAGCCCACGGCTCCGTAAAACAGTGCATCGAACCCTTTGAGCTGGTCGAACCAGTCGTCGGGCAGCATCTTGCCGTGTTCCAAGTAGTAGTCACAGCTGCCGAACTCGAAGTTGGTGAACGCCAGGTCGATATTGAAGCGCTTGGCGGCGGCTTCCAGCGCGCGAATACCTTCGGGCATCACTTCGGTACCGATACCGTCGCCAGCGATGACTGCAATACGATGGGCCATGGAAGATCCTTATGTGGTTGGATGTTGCGGAAAGGATGGAGTGTGATTGCTTAGTAGGAGTGTAGCGCCTGTTGGCGACGAGATAATCAGGCTATTATGCAAGCTATTGTTGCCTAAAAGTGAATAATCCCATGATGCTGGATGACATCGCCTTTTTTCAGCAGCTAGCGCGAGCGGGAAGCTTGACCGCCACTGCTCGCGAGCTTGGGCTGTCTCTCTCAGCCGTGAGTAAACGTTTGAAGCAGCTAGAGGCTCGGCTGGGGGTGACGCTGGCGGCGCGCACGACGCGCCGGCTGACGCTTACTCTCGAAGGCGAGCGCTACCTGTCTCAAGGTGGTCTCATTCTGGAGGAGTTACAAACGCTCGAAAGCTCACTCAGCGAGACCGCGAACCAAGGCCTAAGTGGTCGGCTGAGGGTCAACGCGACCTTCGGCTTTGGCAGGCGGCATATCGCGCCGCTGCTATCGCGGTTTTGCGCCGAGCACCCAGGCGTGGAGAGCTGGCTTGAGCTGACCAACTTTCCCCTCAATTTGAGCGATCACGGCTTTGACGTCGGCATCCGTATTGGCGAGCCACCGGATTCACGCCTCGTCGCCAAGCGTATCCTACCCAACCGCCGCGTCTTGTGCGCTGCGCCTAGCTATATGAACAAAATGCCGCCGCTGAAGGCTCCGAGCGATCTTACCCAGCACCGTTGCCTGGTGATTCGTGAAAACGATAGCGACTTCCCGCTATGGCGCTTCGAGCACCGGCAATCCCAGCAGCGCCAGGCCGTGAAGGTCAGGGGGCCATTGGCGAGTAACGACGGCGAGGTCATTACCCGCTTAGCGCTGGATGGCCACGGTGTGATGCTGCGTTCCTGGTGGGATGTGAACGAGCATCTATCCAGTGGGACGTTGCAAACGCTGCTACCGGAGTGGCAGGGCATACGCGCTGACTTTTACGCCGTGTTCGAGCATCGCCGCCATGTGCCGGAAAGGATCAGCGCGTTGATCGACTTCTTACAGCGAGAAATAGCGGGCCGTGTGCCCGCCTTGCCCAATGGCTAACGTGGGTCCGTTAGCGGCCTGGGCAGGTTTGATCCTGCACCACGTCGATCAACTCGTCGGTGGGAAAGTCCAGCTCGGCGGCGCGCTGACGAAGGCGCTGCTCCACGTCGCCTGCTATCGTGGGGGTGCGTGCCAGAATCCACAGGTAGTCTCGGTTAGGGCCTGCCACCAACGCCCACTGGTAGTCATCGTCGAGTTCGAGAACGTTGTAGCCGCCGTAAAACGGGCCGAAAAAGCTGACTTTCAGTCGCCCCACGCTCTCGTCATCGATGAAGTAGGCGCGACCTTCGGCTTCGTCCCAGGCGCGTTCTTCCAGGTCGTAGCCTCGGTTGATCACCTTGACGCCCCCATCGTCGCGCCTACTGTAGGTAGCGGTGACGCAGTCTAGTCCCTCTTCGAAGGAGTGATCCAGGCGAGCGATTTCGTACCACTCGCCCAGATAGCGCTCGAGCTCGAAGTCAGTCACCGGTTCCGTGCCATCGGGAATGCCGGTGCAACCCATCAAGAATGTGCCGGTCACGGCCAGGGTTGCCAGCGTGGCCATGCTCCTTGGCCGCCATACGGATGTCATCATCTCGCTCCTTTTAATGTCAGACCATCACAGCGCTCAATTTATCAGGGTAGGTGGCACCACGCCACGCGGTCCTCTTGGTACTGTTCGGCAGGTAGTGGAAATAGGCTATGGTATGTCTGTTAACGTATCCTCTGACAATGCATATAACAAAGGAGTGTTTATGTGGCATCAACAAGAGATTCACTTGCCGGAAATGTCCCGCGGTTTTCATTTGATTACTGATGAGATCGCCAGAGCACTGCCCTGTTTGGCGGAGTGCCATCAGGGGCTTTTGCATCTACAGCTCATGCATACCTCCGCGTCGTTGACGCTCAACGAGAACACCGACCCGGACGTGCGCCATGATCTGGATGCTTTCATGCGACGTTTGGTGCCAGAAGGACTGAGCTACTTTCAGCATACGTTAGAGGGCCCCGACGACATGCCCGCCCATGTGGCGTCTAGTCTATTGGGCACTCAGCTCAGCCTTGCGGTACGCGATGGCCGCTTGGCCCTTGGCACGTGGCAAGGGGTGTGGTTAGGTGAGCATCGTGAGCAGGGTGGTTCGCGCCGCTTGCTGGCCACCTTGAACGGCTGTGCCGCGCTTTAGTCACAGCCACCGAATGACTCTTTGAGATAAGCGCCTCTACATGCCTCGACGCCTTTTTCGCCTCTCCCGCCAGCGCTGGTTGAGGCTGTTTTTCGTTTTGAACCTTGCGCTGGTGGCGGGGTTGATCATTCACCAAGTGTGGCTCTACGTGGCCGAACCCGAGTTCGAATCGCTGCATACCGTAGAAGTCGCCGAGGTACGCGACCGACTAGCAGGCCGAGATGCCTACCGCTTTGCGGTGGTGGGCAACATCAATAACTCGGTAAATGTCTTTCAAGACGAGATCGTTCCGCTGCTCAACCAGGGCGATATCGATTTCATGGTGTCGGCGGGCAATGCGGTGAGTGGCGGCCAGCAGGAGAGTTATCAGGCGATTTATCACAGCCTCGAACTGCTCGACATGCCTTATCTCTTGACCTACGGCGATAATGAAGACAGCGATTTCGGCAGCTACCTGTTTTACGACTACTTTGGCCCGCATTTCTATGCGTTCGTGGCGGGCAACAGCCACTTCATTTTTCTAGATGGTACCGGCAAGTCGTCGACTTCCTGGCAGTTGGATTGGCTGGAGCGCGAGCTAGCCGCCTCTGACGCGGCCCATCGGTTCGTGTTCGTGGGCCTGCCACTGCATAACGTCATTCAGGATGCCCCGCTGTTCGAAGAAGATAACTACCTCAACGATCCCCGGCTTGCTGAAGGCATCATGCGTTTGGCCGAGCGCTATGGGGTCGATACGGTGTTTTCCGCGAATCTCTCGCTATACGCCCAGCAAACCGTCAACGGGGTGACGTACGTGACCACCGGCGGCGCGGGCGGCCTGCTGCTGGATGCCGATGAGAGTTTTCATCATTACGTCGTCGTCGAGGTGGCCGGTGACAGCGTGGGCATCTCGCCGGTGCGATTGAACGTCGACCTCCCCGGCTGGTGGCGCATGCTGAGCAGCGTGGGGTCGACGATTTACGCTTTCTTCTACGTCAGCTATCCGCGGTTCTTGCTGATCGTCGGGCTGCTGACACTGTTGGCCATGCGGCTTTACCGGCTGATTTTCGAGGAGCGCGACTACTATCCTGACTTCGATATCGACCCCACGCCCTACCTGGAAAAAAGCCTGCGGGTGGCGATGGTGTCGAACAACTACTTCCCGTTCGTTTCCGGCGTGTCGGTATCGGTGGAGCGGCTGCGCCAGGGTCTTGGCGATCTCTCACATCGGGTGCAGCTGCTGGTACCGCGCTACCGGGAGTCGTGGCAGGACGATGACACCATTCTGCGGGTACCCACGCTGATGGCGTTTGGCGAGAAGCGTGAATTTCGCTTGACCAACCCGTTCAGCGCGGGCTTTCGCCGCTGCCTGCGTGAGTTCAAGCCCGATGTGATCCATGTACATCACCCGTTCTGGCTGGGGTCGATGGGTCTGTGGATGGGGCGTCGTTTGAAAGTGCCGGTCATCTACACCTATCACACGCGCCTGGAGCACTACGCGCACTTCGTACCTCTGCCGGGGGCACTGTTTCGCAACCTGATCTCTCATTATTTGATCAAGCGCTTCTCCAATCGCTGCCAGGGGGTCATCGTGCCGACCTACTCGGCAGAGGAGTACCTGCGCATGATCGGGGTCAAGACGCCGACGCTGGTGCAGCCCACGGGGATCGACGCGGCACGCTTTGCCGATGCCGACGAGGAGGCCGTGGCGTCGCTTCGCCAGCAGTTGGCTATCGCGGTCGACGATACGGTGCTGGTAAGCGTTTCTCGCATCAGTAAAGAGAAGAACATCGGCTTCATGCTGGAAGCGTTGGCAGAGTTGAAGCGCCAGGGAAAGACCAGCCTACGCTTGCTGTTGGTCGGCGACGGCCCGGACCGACAAGCGATCCAAACACAGATCGACACGCTGGGTTTGGAAGCACAGGTCACCTTGGTGGGGGCCGTGCCGCCAGAAGAGATGGCGCTCTACTATCACGTAGGCGATGTGTTCGTGTTTGCCTCTACCTCGGAAACACAAGGTATGGTGATTCTAGAGGCCATGGCCGCTGGGCTTCCGGTGGTCGCCGTACGCTCGAGCGGTATCGATGACGTGGTGCGCGATGGCCACAACGGCTTCAAGACGCCGCAAAACCGCCAGAAGTGGGGGCAGCGAGTGGTGGAACTGGTCGAGGATGACGCGTTGCGCGAAACCCTCGGCGATCAAGCCAAAGCGTTCGCCGCTGACTACGATATCGGCAAGTTTGCCGCCGCGGTGGCGCACTTTTATGCCGAGGTGCTAGCGAAACATCACACGACGCATCAGACCCACGAGCGTCAGCCCAAGTGATGCAAGCGAGAGGCTAGCCGTCGTTTCGAGGACGGTTCGTCCGAGCGGTGGCCACGCGCTTGAGTAGCCAGAGTAGGCCCACCCCGACGACCACGCCTGCCACGGCCAGCACCAACTCTTGTTGTGAGGCAGCGGTGAACAGCGCCCCTAGCTGGCTGCCGAGCAGGATGACGGCGGCCAGTCCCGGCACGATGCCCAGCGTCGAGCCGATCATGTAGTCGCGGAAATTGAGATGAAACGCCCCGGCCAACATATTGGTGAGCGTGAAGGGAGCCAGCGGCAGCAGGTTGATCACCGTCATCGTACGAATGCCGCGTTGGGAGAGATAGCCGGAAAGGCCGCGTAGGTGGCGGCCACCGTAGCGCATGAGGGCATCTCGCCCCAGCCAGTGGCCCACCCAGTAAGACACCACCGACGAACTCAGCGTGCCCAACGTAGCGTAAGCCAATCCCCATACCGGGCCAAACAGCAGGCCGGTCAACACGACCAGCAGGCTTAGCGGAAACATCACTAACAGCGAACCGGTATAGACGGCCATGACGGCGGCAAACATCCAGGGGGCACGCTGCCACTGGCTAATGGTGGTAGTGAGTGCTTCGAGCTGCGCCTGAGTCAGCAGCCCTTGCTGCTGCAGGTAGCGCCACATCACGCCCAGTATCACCAGCGTGATCAGTAAGCCTAGCCCTTTTAGCAACGTTCGTGACATTCCATCCCCACCGCCTATCTGGCAAAAGAGCGTTAGCATACGCCACTGCGGCGGTGGGGTGAACGAGCGCGTTACTGTAGGCGCGCTTCAATGACGGGCCAAGCGGCATCACCCTCGGCGGTCGTGACATCGGCCAGCATGGCCTCTATGCGTTCGGGGTTGTCGTTGATCCACTGCTGAGCCACCTCGGCGAGGTCACGCTCTTCTTGACCGAAGGCTTGGATCATCCAGCTCTGTTCCTCGGCGGTAAAGCTGAACTGCTCGAAAAAGGTGACCAGCGCCGGGTGGGCATCAGCGTAGTCGCTGCGCAGCAGGGTACGTACGTCGCTTTCGCCGTTGTTCTCACCAAACAGGTTTTCCGGGTCTTCCAGGTAGCGCATGGGGAGTTCGAGATTCATCCAGTGGGGCGTCCAACCGACCCAAACGATGGCTTCTTCTCTGGAAATGGCATCTTGTGCTGCAGAGAGCATGCCCACTTCGCTGGTATCCACCAAGCGCCAGTCGCCGAGGCCCCAGATATCGTTATCGATGGCGTTATGTAGAATTTCACTGGCGGCCGATCCTGCGCCAAAACCATGAATTTGGCCATTGAACTCGTCACGGTGCGCGTCTAGATCGGCAAAGCTGCGAATACCGCGCTCATGTAAATACGCTGGAACGGCCAGGGTCATCTGCGCGCCATCGACGTTGTTGGCGATGTCCCTGATGACGCCGGAGGTTTTGCGAGGCTCGAACATCTCTTTTTGCGCAGGAAGCCAAGCGCCTAGAAAGGCGTCGACGTCGCCACTTTCCAGGCCTTGATAGATCACTTGCAGGCCAATTTCATGGGTTTGAGTGTCGTAGCCCAGCGGGTTAAGGAGCTGCTCGGCGATTTCGGTTTTCACGGTAATGCCAGGCCAAGCGGGAACGCCGAAATCTAGCGTGGCGTCATCGGCGACGGCGGCTTGGGTAGTAACGCCTGCTAGGCCCAGGGTAATGGTCGCAACGAAAGGACGAAGTGAACGTGTCATGGAGGAGGGTCTCCTTGCTAGGGTTATTGTGATGGTGCGGTCGTACGGGCAAGAACACGCAGGCGCGAGGCCAGCATGTCCCAGTCTAGGTAGGTGCCTTGAAGGTGGCGAGCACCGCTATTAGGATCGAACTCCCGGCGGCCGTGGAGTACGCGACGGTTATCGAACGCCACCATCTGGCCCGGTGTTAGTGTGAACTCCAACTGATGCGCCTCGCTGTGGAAGAGTTGCCACAGTACTTTGTAGGCCCGGTACCAAGCCGTCATTTTTTCGGCCGGCAAATGGAGCGTATCGCGTATCCAATTATTGAGGCGTATCTCCATCAGCTCGCCTTGGCTATCCAAGGTGATCACCGGGGCTTTGATGGCGATATCGTGAAGGTCGTCTTGAAACCGGAAGTCGATGGGGGTCTCACTCAGAATGGCGAGTGCCTCAGGGTCCTGTTCGCGTAGCGCATCGATGACCCGGGCGCCGTCGGCAAACAGTGACTCACCGCCGCTGGCGTCGTTTTGCAAGCAGTAGAGCAGTTGAATGTCCGGCGGCTGCTGCCAGTTGGGTAGGTCGATATGCAGCGGCAAGCCTACGGCGGTGTAGGCTGCGTTGTTAGGGTTGGGCTTGGAGCGCACGTTGAATCGCCCGCCGAAATTGGTGGCGCGTTGCGGGCCAATTCGCTCGGCAAGGCGGCTAACTTCCTCTTCCACCAGCGGTGCGTCAGTGATCAACGCCAAACCGTCGCGTAGCAGGGCGGTCAGCCAGGCTTTCTCCCCTGCCGGGGTCATGAAATCGGCATGGCGAACGCGCTCTGGGAAAAAGTCATCGCGCCACGGCGTCGGATTCGGCAGGGATGAGACGCGAGTCGCCTCGGGGCGGCGCTGGTAAAGCCAGCCGCTATGAAAGGCGCTGTCATGCCCGTCGTGCCACTGAAGATAGAGATGACCATCGGCCAAGGTAACGCTGGGCGCTTGTTCGATATCGTCTAGCGGTAGGTAGAGGCGCTCGCGGGTTTGCGGGTGGCGACACGCCTGGCAAGCGCAGTGATCACGAAACCACAACAGAGGTAGCGCCGTTTGCGTACCGTCTTGCCACGTTAGCGAAAGGCCGCTGTCGGTGAGCGTGGCGTCCTTGAGTGCCGGGCCGTGGTCATACGGCACGAGTTCGCTCATTTGAGGGGCTGAACGCTTTTCCGTTGTGGCTAGTGCGCTGGACATAGAAACCTCGCTGAGAATGGGTGACGTAACACACGATCTGCTTATTAGGATGCGGAGACCCTTGCGCAGTGACAAACGATGAATTTGGCCCCAAAGACCCTGTTTAACTTATAGGTTGCTTTCCCATGAACTCACTCCATCCGCTGTTATGGCTACAAGCGTTTGAGTCCGCCGCCCGAACCCTAAGCTTTACGGCGGCGGGTAATGAGCTGGGCGTGACCCAGGCCGCCATCAGCCAGCGTATTCGGCTGCTGGAGGATCGCCTGGGGCAAAAGCTGTTCGTTCGCCACGCGCGCAGCCTTTCGTTGACCCCGGCAGGTCAAGCGTGGCTGCCCAGCATTCACGATGCGTTTTCACGCATCAGTGAAGGGACCTCGGAGGTGTTTGGCATCACCAGCGAACGACCGGTGACGCTGCGCGCTACGCCGGTGATCCAGCAGTCATGGCTCGCGCCAAGGCTCGTGGCCCTGCATCGACAGAAACCAACGATTTTGCTGCGCTTGGTCAGCGCGATTTGGCCCGACGACTTTGGGCCCGAAGGGGCCGATATCGAGATTCGCTATGGTCGGGGTGAGTGGAGTGGGCTCGAGATGTTGCCGCTGGGCGACGAGCACTTGCTGCCCGTGTGCGCCCCTGCGCTGGCGCGCTCGCTCAACGAGCCTGCAGATTTGGCCGGGCATACGTTGTTACACGCGGTGGGCTTTGGCGTTGGGTGGCCTGGTTGGCTACAAGCGGCGGGAATAGCCCATCTAGAGTCTGAATGTCGCTCCCTCACCTGCGATAATCAGGTGATGACGCTAGCGCTCGCTAGCCAGGGCGGTGGGGTGGCGCTCACGCATCACCGACTGCTGGAGCAGCGTGAGGATTTGGTGGCCCCCTTCGATATGAGTGTACCCAGCGATGAGCGTTTCTGGTTGGTGCGGCCCAGCAAGCGCCAAGTCAGCGACGAAGCCGCAGACGTGTGGGCGTGGCTGGCAGCGTCTCGCGAGTTGCCTTGAGTCATCCAGCAGTGGTTACGACTGCTGGACAAGAAATTTGCCCTTTTTCTTGCCATTTTGGTGCAGCCGTGAAGAATGATGCGCCTTCATTGTTTCAAAAAGGCGTGTTTCGTATGGATGTTACTCTTCCTCCTCTGTTGACCGCGATGGTGGATCGCGGCAACGGGCTGTTATGGGGCAGTGTACTGATTTACCTGCTCATCGGCGCTGGCCTCTATTTTACGGTCATGACCCGCGCCATTCAGATTCGCTATTTCGGTCATATGTTCAAGCTGCTGCGCGGCTCGCGGCAAGCCAACGGCGGGATCTCGTCGTTTCAGGCGCTCTCGACCAGTCTGGCTGCCCGCGTAGGTACGGGCAATTTGGCGGGTGTGGCGGTCGCCATCTATTTTGGCGGCCCAGGGGCTATTTTTTGGATGTGGATGACGGCCATGGTTGGCATGGCGACCAGCTTCGTGGAGTCCACGCTGGCCCAGGCGTACAAGACCGACCATGGCGACAATACTTTCCGCGGTGGCCCGGCGCGCTATATCGAGCGCGGTTTGGGCCTGCGCTGGTTAGCGGTGCTGTTTTCGATCTGCCTGATCATTGCGTTTGGGTTGGCGTTCAACAGCGTGCAGGCCAACTCCATCGCGCAGGCCATGGAGCAGGCGTTTGCTATTCCCACCTGGGCCATGGGGTTAGTCTTGATGGCCATCGTCGCGCCGATCATCTTCGGTGGCTTGAAGTCGATTGCGAAAGTGGCTGAGTTAGTGGTGCCGCTGATGGCACTGCTGTACCTGATCTTGGCGCTGGTCGTGGTGGCGCTCAATATCAGCGACCTACCCGCTGCCATCATGACGATCGTGCAGAGCGCTTTTGGTATCGAGCAGGCGGCCGGCGGTGCGATGGGCTATGCCATCTCGCAAGCGATTATGAACGGTATTCAGCGCGGCTTGTTCTCTAACGAAGCGGGCATGGGCTCTGCGCCTAATGCGGCAGCGACTGCCAGCACCCGGCCGGATCATCCGGCGGCCCAAGGGTTCATTCAGATGCTGGGGGTCTTCCTGGATACGCTGGTGATCTGTACCGCCACGGCGGCCATCATCATCATGGCGGGCCCGGAACTGCTGGCCAGCGAGGAGAGCAACGGCATCCAGCTGACCCAGACGGCGCTCTCCAGCCACGTAGGAGACTGGGGCGGCATGTTTATCGCCATCGCTATTCTGCTGTTTGCCTTTACCTCGGTGATTGCCAACTACTCCTACGGCGAATCCAACATTGAGTATCTGGCAGGCCGCCGTGCGCCGGTGGCGGTGATGATTTACCGCTTTGCCGTGCTAGGCATGATCATGGTGGGTTCCGTAGCCAGCCTTGGCGCGATCTGGAATTTTGCGGATCTCTCCATGGGTATGATGGCGATCATTAACCTGGTGGCGATTCTGCTGCTATCGCCCATTGCCTTTGCGCTGTTCAAAGATTACGACACGCAGCTCAAGGCGGGTAAAGAACCGGTCTTCGACCCCAGCCAGTTCCCGAAGCTGGCCAAAAAGGTCGATCCCAACGCGTGGCCTAAGCAGAAGTAACAGGCGCGAGTTAAGTGCTTAACGCCCCGCTTCACGTTGCCAAAGTGCAGCGTGGGCGGGGCGTTTTCATGAGGTCAGAAGGTTCGGTTTTGTCGAATGAAACTCGGAAAACGTTGCGCTGTTGCTTCGTCAAAAGCGCCGTAGAATAGCGCCTAACCTTACCACTGATTTTCAAGGAATTTTCATGATCACTCGTGCCCTGTTAGTGACCTCTTCTATCCTTGGTGATAACGGCCAGTCCAACGCGCTGGCGACTCATTTTCAACAGCAAGCCGCTGCACGCGATGGCGTCGCCGTTACCCACCGCGATGTCGTTGCCAACGCGCTTCCGCACCTCGCCATCGAAGAGCTCGGTGCGTGGCAGACCCCGGCTGACGAGCGCACCACCGAGCAACAGGCGCTGGCCGCGCACTCGGATGAGCTGCTGGCAGAGCTGCGTGCTAACGACGTGCTAGTCCTGGCGGTGCCGATGTACAACCTGGGCATTCCCTCCCAGCTGAAAGCGTGGTTTGACCGCGTGCTGCGCGCCGGTGAAACCTTCCGCTACACTGAAAACGGCCCGCAGGGGCTGATCGAAGGAAAGCGGGCCATTATTCTGGCTGCTCGTGGCGGTCAATACGCGGGCACCGAGTTCGATAGCCAAACGCCGCACCTGAAAACCATGTTGGGCCTGATGGGCATTAGCGATGTGGAAGTGGTGTTTGCTGAAGGTTTGAACATGGGCGACGCTCACCGCGATGCTGCCCTGAAAGAAGCCTTCCAAGCCATTGATCAGCTTGTCGAAGCGCTCTAAACCAACGCCATAAGCCAAACGAGGTTGTCATGCCACGCCCGGAACTGCTCGAACAGATTTACACTATTGTCGATCAAATTCCGGCGGGGCGGGTGACGACCTATGGCCGCATTGCCAAGATGACCGAAGGAGCAACGGCGCGCATGGTGGGGTCGGCCATGCGTCACCTGCCCGAGGGGCATCAGCTACCCTGGCATCGTGTCATTTCCGCGTCACTCAAACTGGCTGACCACGGCGGCGCGGCACGCCAGCACGAAAAGCTGCGTGCCGAGGGCGTCGCGTTCGATGCCAAAGGCCGCGTGCCGAGCCACCTTGTTTGGCCGGATGAGTAGCTCTTGGGTGAGTGGTTAATAGGGAGGTGTGAATAGAAAGCTGTGAATAGCGATTTGTGAATGACAAAACGCCGCCCGGTGGGCGGCGTTGGCGTACTTATGCGTAGTGGGTCGCAGGTTGAGCGTTAGTCTTCTTGCCTACTGCCGGACTTCAGCGACCAGTCCCGCCAGCGCAGGTCGAAGAGATCCTTGCGGCGGTCCTTGAGGTTGGTGACCGAGCCTTCTGCACGCACTACGGTCAGGCGGGTCAAGTCCAGGTCCGAGAAGATGATCATCTCGGTGTTGGGCGTGGTTTCGGCCAGCACTGCGTCATGGGGGAAGGCAAAGTCGGAGGGGGTGAATACCGCCGACTGGGCATACTGGATATCCAGGTTCTCGATGGACGGCAGGTTGCCGACGCTTCCGCAGATGACCACGTAGCACTCGTTCTCGATAGCCCGCGCCTGAGCGCAGTGTCGCACACGCAGGTAGCCATTTTTGGTGTCGACCCAGAACGGCACGAACAGAATGTCCATGTCCTGGTCGGCCAGCAGGCGGCCCAGTTCCGGGAATTCCACGTCGTAGCAGATCAGGATGCCGACACGGCCTGCATCGGTATCGAACACCTGCAGATCGTCGCCGCCTTCGATCACCCAGTCGCGCCGCTCCTGCGGGGTGATATGCAGCTTGGACTGTTTCTCCACCTCGCCGTCCCGATGGAACAGGTAAGCCACGTTATAAAGACGGTCATCCTCACCCACCTCGATCATCGAACCACCGACGATGTTGATGTTGTAGGACACCGCCATCCGCGACAGCTCGCTCTTGAAACGGTCGGTGAAGCCCGCCAAAAAGCGGATGGCAGCGGTCTGGTCTTTCTGCGCGGCGCGATCCTGCAGGCCCATGAGTGGCGTGGTGAACAGCTCCGGGAAAACGGCAAAGTCGCTTTGATAATCCGACAACGCATCGACGAAATACTCGATTTGCTGCAGCGCAGCCTCCACGGAGGCGAACTCACGCATTTGCCACTGCACCGCGCCCACGCGTACCTGAGTGGGGCGAGTGTCTAGCACGTTTTCAGCGGGCTCGAACAGAATATTGTTCCACTCCAACAGCGTGGCGTAGCCACGCGACTGCTCGTCTTCCGGCAGGTACTTGCGTAACAGACGTTTGACCTGGAAGTCGTTGGCAAGCTGGAACGACAGAATCGGGTCGTAAATCTCTTTGCGGGAGACTTTGTCGATGTACTGGGCCGGGGTTAGCTCGCTGGCGTGCTGGTGATACTCGGGAATACGTCCGCCCGCCAAAATAGCCCGCAGGTTGAGCGAACGGCACAGCTCTTTACGCGCTTCGTATAGGCGGCGGCCCAGGCGGTAGCCGCGATAGTCTGGGTGGATCAGTACATCCAGCCCGTACATGGCATCGCCTTCCGGATTGTTCAGGATGATTTCACGATGGCCGATCAAATCGTCGTATTTGTGCGGGTTGGAGAACTCGTCGTAATCCACCTGCACGGTGAGGGCGACGCCCACCAGTACGCCGTCGTCTTCAATGGCAATCTGGCCGTCGGGAAACTCCTGGATCAGCTTATCGATGGTGTGCTTAGGCCAAGCGCCACCAATATCGTGATACACCGCATCCATCAGCGATTTCAGCTGCTCGTAGTCGTCGCTGGTGAGGTTACGCAGATTGAGGTGCAGGTCTTCTAGGGACATAGGTCAGGGGTTCCCATTCATAAAATGAAGTTGGCCTATTGTATCACTGCTGTACGCTTTGCGTTTTACGGGCGGCTGCCGCGCGTACCAACGGACGTGTCAGCGTTTGCGCCATGATCACCCCGGCAAGGATTAACAGCCCACCTATAAAGTGGAACCCCGATACCTGTTCACCCAGTAACGCCATGGCAATCAGCGCGCTAAATAGCGGCATCAGGTTGATAAAGATACTCGCCTGGTTAGCGCCGATTTGGCGGACCGCTCGCATCCACAAGAACGTGGTAATAACGGAAGCAGGAATGCCTGCGTACAGGATCAGCCAAACGTTCTTCCCATCCACCGGCGTCATGGGGCCCATCAAGTAGGGTGGCAGCAAGAACAACACGGCAAAACAGACCTGGGCATAGAGCATGACCCAAGGAGGCAGATTCATCGCCCAGCGTTTGAGCATCACGCCATAAAGCGCATAGCAGGTGGCGGCGACCACCATTAACGCGTCGCCCTGCGCCACCTCTAACTGCAGCAGAGAAAGTGGGTTGCCGCGGCCCAGCAGCACGGTGACGCCGATAAAGGCGAGCACGCCGCCTACGACGCCGCCTAATGTGGGTGGTTCCTTCAAAATTAGCGCGCTCAATAGCACCGTGAGCAGCGGCACCATTGCTGCAAGAATGCCCATATTGGTGGCGGTGGTAGTTTCAGCAGCGATATAAGCCAGCCCCTGCCATAGCCCCATCCCTAACAGCCCTAGCAGAGCGAGCTTTGGCCAGTTACGCACGATTTCATCTTTGTGACGCAGTACGGCCGGCAGCACAAAAGGAGTCATGACGACGAGGGCGAGCAGCCAGCGTAAAAACGCGATACTGCTAGGAGCAATGGCATCTACCGAAAGCTGGTTGATGGTCATATTGCCGGACCATATCAGTACGGTGGCCAGCGGCGGTAAAAAGTAAATCAATGGCATAGCACATTCCCTAGATTCAATCCCTGATCGTTAGCCGGTTAATTTGACGCGCTTTGCCGCCAGGGGCAAGGGGGAAAGTAGTCGATATAGCGACTATCGTCTGGATAAAAAGGCGATACAGTTGCGTGGTAAAAGTCTGTACGTAGCCAGCGCTATGTCATACGCTTGTTTGAATGTGAGTGGCAAGCCATTGATTGCCCGCCGTACTAATAACAGTGAAGGAGCACCGTGATGCGCCAAGCGCCAGCTTATCCGCACCTATTTCGTCCATTAACCGTGGGACATTTAACGCTGCCTAACCGCGTATTGATGGGGTCCATGCACACCAATTTAGAAGAAGCGCCGAATGGCTTTGAGCGCTTGGCAGCGTTCTATGCAGAGCGCGCGCGTGCAGGGGTAAGCCTGATTGTGACGGGTGGCATTGCGCCCAATGCCGAAGGGGCGGTATTTCAAGGTGCCAACGCGCTGACAGAGGAGTCTCAAGTGGCGGAGCACCGCCACGTTGTCGACGCGGTACATGCCGCCGGTGGGCACCTATGCATGCAAATTTTGCATGCCGGGCGCTACGCTTACTCACCAGAGCTGGTGGCCCCCTCGGCGCTGCAAGCCCCCATCAACCCGTTCACCCCCCGAGCGCTCTCCAGCGACGAGGTAGAGCAGCAGATTGCCGACTACGTGCGCTGTGCCACGCTGGCCCAGCAGGCGGGCTACGATGGGGTTGAGGTGATGGGCTCGGAAGGCTATTTGATCAACCAGTTTATTTGCCGCCGCACCAACCAGCGTGACGACGACTGGGGCGGAGATTTTGAGCGGCGTATGCGTTTCCCTGTCGAGATCGTCAAGCGTATTCGCCAAGCGGTTGGCGAGCGCTTCCTGCTGATCTTCCGCCTGTCGATGATTGATCTGGTGGAAGAGGGCAGCTCCTGGGAAGAGGTCGTACAACTGGGCCAGGCCATTGAAGCCGCTGGCGCGAACGTCATCAATACCGGCATTGGCTGGCACGAGGCACGGGTGCCGACCATCGTGACCAGCGTGCCCCGGGCCGCGTTTACCGAAGTCACCCGCCGCATTCGCGCGGCGCTGTCGATTCCGCTGATTACCACCAACCGCATCAATATGCCGGAGGTGGCTGAGCGCGTACTGGCCGAGGGCCATGCGGATATGGTGTCGATGGCGCGTCCGTTTTTGGCTGACCCCGAGTGGGTGCGTAAAGCCGAGGCGGGCTTGGCGAAGGAGATCAATACCTGCATCGCCTGTAACCAGGCCTGCTTGGATCACACCTTTATGGGCAAGCTGACTTCCTGCTTGGTCAACCCCCGTGCCTGCCACGAAACCGAGATCACCCTGGCGCCTGCGCAAACACCTAAGCGGGTAGCGGTGGTAGGCGGCGGCCCAGCGGGGCTTGCCACAGCAGTAGCGGCGGCCAGTCGTGGGCATGCCGTGGTGCTCTTTGAGCGGCGCAGCGAGTTGGGTGGGCAGTTTAACTACGCTCGCAAAATCCCCGGTAAAGAAGAGTTTAACGAAACTCTGCGCTACTTCCGCGTCATGCTCGAAAAGCACGCGGTGGACGTGCGCTTAAACACCGAAGCCACTGTAGGCGCCCTGGCAGATTTTGACGAAATCGTGATTGCCACGGGGGTGGTGCCCCGTGAACTGGCGTTACCAGGAGCCGACCACCCCAGCGTGCTGAGCTATGCAGACGCCATTGAGCAGCCTGAACGAGTAGGCAAGCGCGTGGCGGTGATTGGGGCAGGCGGCATTGGTTTTGATGTTTCGGAGCTGCTTTCCCACGAGGGGCACCCCACCATGGAGGTGGCCGCATGGTGCGATGAGTGGGGCGTCGATTTAGCAGTGGGCGAGCGGGGCGGTTTGAAAGCGCCGCAGCCGCCACGTTCACCGCGCAGCATTGTGATGCTGCAGCGAAAAAGCTCTAAGCCAGGCAAAAACCTGGGTAAAACCACGGGTTGGGTGCATCGTGCCTCGTTAAAGCAGCGTGGCGTAGAAACACTGGCCGGCTGCGAGTATGTGCGCATCGACGATGCGGGCTTACACATCCGCCGCGAAGGGCAAGAGCAGGTGGTCGAGGTGGACACCATTGTGGTGTGCGCAGGCCAAGAGTCGGTACGCGACTTGATTTCGCCGCTGGCCCAAGCGGGTAGCCGCGTGCATGTGATTGGCGGCGCAGATGAAGCGGCCGAATTGGATGCTAAGCGCGCTATTGATCAAGGCACCCGGCTGGCGGCCTCGCTGTAACTCGCGTGGGGGGCGTGACGTTAACGCTAAAATGGCGATAGACTGATGGATCACCCTAACTACTAAGCCACGTTAGGGATTTAAGGCGCGGGTGGCACTCAGCCTGCGCCGCACGACCGTCAGACAAAAGGATTATCGTCATGCCCTCGGAGTGTACCCCACGATTTTTAGCCAGTGACAACACCTCCGGTATCTGCCCGGAGGCGATGCAGTACTTACTCGAAGCCAATCAGGCCGATGATTTAGCCTACGGCAACGACCGCTGGACCGCCCGCGCCGCCGACCGTTTTCGTGAAATGTTCGACTACGATTGCGACGTATTTTTCGTGTTCAACGGCACTGCAGCCAACTCACTGGCGCTCTCCGCGATGGGGCGCAGCTACCACAGCGTGATTTGCCATGAGCTGGCGCATATTGAAACCGATGAGTGCGGTGGGCCGGAATTTTTCTCCAACGGCGCCAAGCTGCTGACTTCACCAGGGGCGAACGGCAAACTCACGCCGCAAGGAATTGAAGCGCTGGTGACCAAGCGCAGCGATATCCACTACCCGAAACCGAAAGTCGTCTCGCTCACCCAGGCTACCGAAGTAGGCACCGTCTACTCCCGCGAAGAGCTGCTGGCCATTCGCGCCATGGCAGATAAGCATGACCTTCGGCTGCACATGGACGGTGCACGCTTTGCCAACGCTTGTGCCAGCTTGAACGCCTCACCCGCAGAGTTGACCTGGCAAGTGGGCGTCGATGCACTGTGTTTCTCGGGCACCAAGAACGGCTTGGCGTTTGGTGAGGCGATCCTGTTCTTCAATCGCGAGCTGGCGGAAGACTTCTCCTACCGATGCAAGCAGGCGGGGCAGCTAGCATCGAAAATGCGCTATGTCTCTGCGCCCTGGCTGGGCCTGCTGGAAAGCGGTGCTTGGCTAACCAATGCCGAACATGCCAACGCCATGGCGCGTTATCTATCGGAAGGGCTACAGGCGTTGCCGGGTGTTTCGCTGATGTTCCCCACCCAGGCCAACAGCGTATTCGTTGAATTGCCACCTCACGCCATCGAAGCGTTGAAAGCCAAAGGATGGACCTTTTATACCTTCATCGGTGCCGGCGGAGCGCGGTTCGTCTGCGCTTGGAACACCACCGTTGAATTGCTCGATCAGCTGTTGGCCGATGTGAAAGCCGTGCTTGACGTTCGTGCTTGAGCAATACCGCCGCTAAAAACTGCTCTGACGTTGAGCTCTCAAGCGCCGCCTTCTCAGGCGGCGCGTTGCATTGTGGGGTTGCCACAATATTTCACGCAACTAACCCCCTGTTGCTGTGCTCATATCGTTAACAGCGCTGCGTTGAAGGTTTAGTCATCACTTTTTGCTAATGCTGACTACGCTGATAGAGCGACACCTCGAATAGCACACCGTCTGGGGTATTGGCTTGGCGGTTGCGCTGGGGGATGGGCCACAGGAGAGTTCCATGAGCATCTTTGATCACGTTCAAGACCGATTTGCCCGCGTTCAGCAAGAGGACATGAGCCTTGAGGAGTACTTGGCGCTTTGTCGCCGCGACCCTAAGGTGTATGCCAGCGCCGCAGAGCGCATGCTGGAAGCGATAGGCGAGCCTGAAGTGATCGACACGGCGAAAGACCCGCGTCTATCACGTATTTTCTCGAATAAGGTGATCCGCCGCTATCCCGCTTTCGCCGAGTTTCATGGGATGGAAGAAGCCATTGAGCAGATTGTGGCGTACTTCCGCCACGCGGCCCAAGGGCTCGAAGAGCGTAAACAGATTCTTTATCTACTGGGGCCGGTCGGTGGCGGTAAATCGTCACTAGCCGAGCGCCTGAAGCTATTGATGGAGCGCATTCCCTTCTATGCCATCAAAGGATCGCCGGTCTATGAATCGCCGCTTGGACTGTTCTCACCGGAAGAGGATGGTGAGCTGCTGGAGCAGGAGTACGGCATTCCCGGGCGCTACCTGCGCAGCGTGATGTCGCCCTGGGCGGCTAAACGCTTAAAAGAGTACGGTGGTGATATTTCCCAGTTCCGGGTGGTGCGCCTCTACCCATCGCGGCTGAATCAAATTGCCATCTCCAAAACTGAGCCGGGGGATGAGAACAATCAGGATATCTCATCGCTGGTCGGCAAAGTCGATATTCGTCAGCTGGAGCTTTACTCCCAAGATGATCCGGATGCCTACAGCTTCTCTGGCGGGCTGTGCCGCGCCAACCAGGGGCTGATGGAGTTCGTGGAGATGTTCAAGGCACCCATCAAGGTGCTCCACCCGCTGCTGACCGCTACCCAAGAGGGCAACTACAATCCTACCGAGGGCATGGGCGCGATTCCTTTCGATGGCGTGATTCTGGCCCACTCCAACGAGTCCGAATGGCAGGCGTTTCGTAACAACCGCAATAACGAGGCGTTTCTGGATCGTGTCTATATCGTCAAAGTACCCTACTGCCTGCGGGTGTCGGAAGAGATCAAGATCTATCAAAAGCTGTTGGAAGACTCCTCCCTCAGCGCCGCGCCCTGCGCGCCGGATACGCTGCGCATGCTGGCGCAGTTCTCAGTGCTGTCGCGGCTCAAGGTGCCGGAGAACTCCAGTATCTACTCCAAAATGCGGGTGTATGACGGGGAGAACCTGAAGGACACCGACCCACGCGCCAAGTCGATTCAAGAGTACCGCGATGCGGCTGGGGTCGATGAAGGTATGCAAGGGCTCTCGACCCGCTTTGCCTTCAAAATTCTCTCCAAGGTGTTCAACTTCGATAGTACCGAAGTCGCGGCCAACCCGGTGCATCTGCTGTACGTGTTGGAGCAGGCGTTGGAGCGCGAGCAGCTGCCGTCCGAAGTATTCGAGCGCTACTTGGGCTTCATCAAGGAGTTTTTGGCCCCGCGTTACGTGGACTTCATCGGCAAAGAGATTCAGACCGCGTATCTCGAGTCTTACAGCGAGTACGGTCAGAACATCTTTGACCGCTATGTGACCTATGCCGACTTCTGGATTCAAGACCAGGAGTACCGTGACCCTGAAACCGGCGAGCTGCTCAACCGCCAATCGCTGAACGAGGAACTCGAGAAGATCGAGAAACCGGCGGGTATCTCCAACCCGAAAGATTTCCGCCATGAAGTGGTGAACTTCGTGTTGCGGGCGCGGGCGCAAAACAACGGTATGAACCCTAGCTGGCAGTCGTATGAGAAGCTGAAAGGCGTCATCGAACACAAGATGTTTGCCAACACCGAAGAGCTGTTGCCGGTGATCTCGTTCAACGCCAAAGCGTCGAAGTCGGATCAAAAAAAAGCACGAGGATTTCGTGGCGCGCATGGTGGACCGTGGCTATACCGAGAAACAGGTGCGGCTGCTCTCCGAATGGTACCTGCGCGTGCGTAAGTCTCAGTAGCGGGCCGCTGTCGGCCCGCACACAAGAGCGCCAAGAGTCGGCGCTCAAGATCGAGGTGTTGAGGAGGTCGAATGACCTACTTTATTGATCGCAGACCTAACGCTAAGCACAAGAGCGCGGTCAATCGGCAGCGCTTCTTGGAGCGTTATCGCAAGCACATCAAGCGCTCGGTGGAGGAGGCGGTCAACCGCCGCTCCATCACCGACATGGAGCGCGGCGAGAAAATATCGATTCCCACCAAGGACATTTCCGAACCCGTGTTTCAGCACGGGCCGGGCGGGGCACGCAACATCGTCGCGCCGGGTAATAAGGAGTTTTTGGAAGGTGACAAAATCCGTCGACCTAGCGGCCAAGGGGGTGGTGGCGGTGCCGAGGAAGGCGGCGCTTCTAACCAAGGAGAGGGGAACGACGAGTTTGCGTTTACCCTTAGCCGCGAGGAGTTTCTGGAGTTCGTCTTCGATGGCTTGGAGCTTCCCCATTTACAACGCAAGCCGCTCAAGTCGTTGGAAGAGATCAAAATGGTGCGGGCAGGGCTTGCGCGAGATGGGGTGCCCTCGCGCATTAGCATTACCCGCTCGATGCGCGAAGCCTATGCACGGCGTATCGCCATGCGCGCGCCCATCAAACGTGCTTTGAAAGAGGCGCAAGAGGCGCTAGCGGCCGAGGAGCGCAAAGACCCGGTGCTGCGTAACCCGGCGCGTATCGTGGAGCTCAAAGCCGAGATCGAGCGGCTGGAGAAGCGCATCGACGCCATTCCCTTCATCGATACCTACGATTTGCGCTATCACCAGCTCGCCGCCCAGCCGCAACCATCGAGCCAAGCGGTGATGTTTTGTGTCATGGACGTGTCGGGCTCCATGACGCAGAACCATAAAGACATCGCCAAACGGTTTTTCTTACTGCTCTATCTTTTTTTAGAAAAGCATTACGAGAAAGTCGAGCTAGTGTTCGTGCGCCACCATACAGCTGCTAGAGAGGTGAATGAAGAGGAGTTCTTTTACTCGCGAGAAACCGGCGGCACCATCGTCTCCAGCGCGCTGAACCTGGTCAACAAGATCATCGAAAAACGCTACCCCGCCGGGCAATGGAATCTCTACGTGGCCCAGGCATCCGATGGCGACAACTGGGACGACGACTCCAACATCTGTCGTGATCTGCTGGTAAAGCAGTTGATGCCCCAGCTGCAGTATTACGCCTACGTGGAGATTACCCCGCACGATCATCAGTCGTTGTGGCACGAGTACGAAACCGTAGCAGCACAGTTTCCCGAGCGGTTTGCCATGCGCCAGATCGTCGATGCGGGAGATATCTACCCCGTTTTTCGTGAGCTATTCAAGCGCCGCATGAGCCAAGAGCGGTAGTGCGAGTCGAGGAGTGCGCCATGAGTGTAAACCGCAAGCCCATCGCCACTGGGTCGGACTGGAATTTCAGCGTGCTGGAGCGTTTTGATGAGGAGCTCGCCAGGCTCGCCGATGAGTATCGGCTGGATACCTATCCCAATCAAATTGAGGTGATTACCACCGAGCAAATGATGGATGCCTACGCCAGCGTCGGTATGCCAGTGGGATATCACCACTGGTCATTCGGTAAGCAGTTTCTCTCTGTGGAGCAGGCCTACAAACGTGGACAAATGGGGCTTGCCTATGAGCTGGTCATCAACTCCAACCCCTGCATTGCGTACCTGATGGAGGAGAATACCCTGATGATGCAGGTGTTAGTGATTGCCCACGCCTGCTACGGTCATAACTCCTTCTTCAAGGGCAACTACCTATTCCGCACGTGGACCGATGCGGAATCCATCGTCGATTACCTCGTGTTCGCTCGCAAATACATCGCCCAGTGTGAAGAGCGCCACGGCGTGCACGCCGTCGAGCAACTTTTGGATGCCTGCCATGCGCTACAAAACTACGGGGTAGACCGCTACAAGCGGCCATCACCCATCTCGGCAGAGGAGGAGGCCAAACGCCAAGACGAGCGCGAAGCGTACCTGCAAACCCAGGTCAACATGTTGTGGCGAACGATCCCCGAGCCGCCAGCTGGCGTCGCGCCGCTCCCGGGAAGCCTGCACAGCGATGATGACCCGCTAGGCCTGCATAGCGGCGGCTGCTACCCCTCAGAACCACAAGAAAACTTGCTCTATTTTATCGAGAAGAACGCACCGTTGCTGACCCCTTGGCAGCGTGAAATCGTGCGTATCGTGCGTAAGTTGGCCCAGTACTTTTACCCACAGCGGCAAACCCAGGTCATGAACGAAGGGTGGGCGTGTTTCTGGCACTACACGCTAATGAATCGGCTTTACGATGAGGGTAAGGTCGATGAAGGACTAATGCTGGAGTTCTTACAGTCCCACGCGGCGGTCATCAATCAGCCGGGGTTCGATAGCCCTTATTATAGTGGCCTTAATCCCTACGCGCTGGGCTTTGCCATCTTCATGGACATCAAACGGATATGCGATGCGCCGACGGCTGAAGACCGCGAGTGGTTTCCCGATATTGCAGGTAGCCCCTGGCGGGAGACCCTTGAGTTCGCGATGCGCAACTTTAAGGATGAATCCTTCATACAGCAGTTCTTGTCACCTAAGGTGATTCGCGACTTAAAGCTGTTTTTAATTGTCGATGACGACCAGGTAGAGATGCTTGAGGTTGCTGCTATTCACGATGACCGTGGCTACAAACGCATACGTGAAGCGCTTTCAAGCCAATATGCTCTGTCGGTGCGTGAGCCGAATATTCAGGTGGTAGAAGCTGCCATTCGCGGTGATCGCTCATTAACGCTGCATCACATTCAGGATAGTCGTCGGCCACTGGGGAGAAGTGTCTATCCGGTGATTCGCCATTTACAGCAGCTATGGGGCTTCCCTGTACACTTGGTATCCATGGAAGATGGGAAAGTCACCCGCCGTTATCACTGGCCGGTAGAGGAAGAGAGCAAAGGGGCTGGCTAAAAACAGTGACCCCGCGCAGGGCGCGGGGTCATGGATATCGCAGTAGCCTAAGGTTTGCTTACACCTTGGGGGTTGCTTACGCTTTGGCCGTCCACGATTGGCACCAGCCTTCCGGTGCAACGCTGTTTTCTGGGAAGAGCTGGCAACCTTCGGTGTCTGCATTGAAGAACATGCAGTTAGAGCAGAGTTCGCCCTCTTCATAAGCGGGATGGTCACTCGCATCGCTGGCCACTTCGACGTAGTTAAGCGCCTGAGCGGTAGGAGAGGACGGATCCAGACGCGGCAGTTCCTGAGCAAAAGCACTCTTCGACAGAATGCCAGCACCAAACGGTAGGGCAGCGAGGCCCAGCACACTGTTACGCATGAACTTACGACGGCTCTGATTAGCCATGGTGTCTCCTTATCGTCACGGTCTGACGTTTTGCTACGGTTGTCGGGTGGTGATCCACCTCTTAATACTCCGACAAGTCTTATAAATCGGAGGCCTACGGTACATGCTAGCGCATGCTCAAAATTAGTGCGAATAACCTTATAAATAGCGCGACAATTAGCCACGCTGTCAGGCAGCGCTTGGCCGTACCTAGCAGGCTGCTATACTCGCCCCGTAGCGTGATATCCACAAGACATGATTAGTGAGGGCGCCATGCAAAACGCAGTGATCTTGATTAATACCGAAAAAGGCCAAGTAAAGGCAGTGGCTGAACGCCTAGCCGATGTGGAAGGGATCAGCGAAGTGTACTCCACCTGCGGCCGTTACGACCTAGTCGCCATTGCTCGCACCCGCGATTTTGAGAGCCTAGCGGAGCTGGTGACCGAGCGCCTAAATGCCGTAGAAGGGATTAGTGATACCGAAACGCTGAATGCCATGCAGGTTCACTCTCGTCACGACTTGGAAACCATGTTTTCACTCGGCTGGTAACGTTAGCTACCTACTAAAAAAACATACTGGTCTATCTAAAAAGCTTGTAGGGGAGTGACTCCGTTGGGGAAATCGCTTGTGCACTGGCGTCGTCAGGGGCGACGCCTGGGCATCGCTGTGCTGTTTGTAATAGTGGGAACCGGGTTATGGGAATTCCAGGGGCGCCAACATCAAGATGCCTATACCTGGCAAGGCGTGCCCACTTGGGAGGAGTTTCGCCCCACCACGTTTCATCGCGTTTTACGCAACGATGGCTTTTTAGTGGGATGGTCGGATGTTCGTGTCGGTGCGCTATGGGTGAGCTATCAAGTGAAGGCCGTACCGGACAATACCCGGATCGGCGGGCGGCCCAACTTTCAGGCTGACTGGCGCACGCTATGGCCGGTGGATACTGATAGCTACTCAGGGAGCGGCTACGACCGCGGGCATCTGGCGCCTAACTACGCTATTGCTGCCGTGCATGGGCGTAGTGCGCAAATCGACACCTTCTTAATGAGTAATATCACTCCGCAGCGGCCCAACTTAAATCGCCAACTGTGGCAGCGTTTAGAAGAGTCGGTGATGGACCACTTCGCGCCGCGTTTTGAGCGCTTACAGGTGATCACCGGGCCGATCTACCCTGAGCGCTTTATGGATAACGTGTTTAACCGCGTCGGCTTTGTGGAAGTGCCTCAGGCGTTCTACAAAATTATCGTTGCGCCTCACGACGAAGCGCCTTTAGCGCTGGCATTTATTATGCCCCAAGACGTCAGAGGCAATGAGCCGCTGGATGACTACCTCGTCACCATTGATGATATCGAAGCGCAAACGGGACTGAACTTCTTTCCTGACTTAACCCCTACCATGGAAGCCGTGCTAGAAGGCGAGCTGCGGACACAAGGATGGGCGCTGGAAGAAATTGCTCGCCGCCCTGGGCGCTATCAATAAGCACGGAGATGCATTAACCAGCAATCACGGCGGGCGAAGCCGCATTAATGTTTCGCCCGCTTGACATGTTTGGCAAGTAAGTTAAGGCGGTAGGGTGCAATCGCAGTCATGAAGATAAGACGCAAAAAAGCGCCATACAAAGATGGTTCTCTATTAAGAATAACTCTGAGCGAGGTATTTATTGAATATCTATTAGGAAGATAAAGAGTGATGCGGACGGGACCATAAAATGGTGCCCAGGAGAGGACTTGAACCTCCACGTCCATACGGACACTAGCACCTGAAGCTAGCGCGTCTACCAATTCCGCCACCTGGGCGCATCATTCTTTTTACAACTAAAATTTTACAACTAAAACAGTTGTAGCGTCTGTATTCGTATGGTGCCCAGGAGAGGACTTGAACCTCCACGTCCATACGGACACTAGCACCTGAAGCTAGCGCGTCTACCAATTCCGCCATCTGGGCAAGTGGCGCGTATGATACCGAGGCCGTGGTTAAATGCAAGCCCCAAGGTGCTTTTTTTAATACTGAAATCGCATTAATGCGGTGTTAGGTGGTTGGGTGATTGAGCGGGCAGCGCTATACTGCGCCTATGACCAAACAAAACATGACATGCTTCAGCTTATTAGCAGCTGACAACGGCGCTAACGCCGTCGAAGACAACTCCCACCCGCAGTGCACCACGCCTGCGCTAACTGTCCGCCTCCCGCAAACGCCACCAAGGATGTTGATCGCATGAAGTACTGGACGTTGAGTGATGATCCGCACGCCGAGCGCGAGGCGCAAAAGTACGATAATCCTGCGCCCAGCCGCGAATATCTACTGGCTGCCTTAGAAAGCTACGGTAAACCGATTACTCATGAAAACATGAGTAGAATGCTGGGCATTGAAGATGAAGAGCACCTAGAAGCCGTGCGTCGGCGCCTGGCCGCTATGGAGCGCGACGGGCAAGTGCTGCGTGATCGACGAGGTGCTTACGCGCTGATCGATAAGCTCGATCTGATTAAAGGTAAGGTGCTTGGGCATCGCGATGGTTTTGGCTTCGTACTCAGAGATGATGGCAAAAAGCCAGATCTCGTCCTGCCGCCTCGTCAAATGCGGCGTGTATTTCACGGGGACCACGTGCTGGTACGCATTAGTGGTCGTGACCGTCGCGGTCGTGACGAAGCGACCATTGTCGATGTGATTGCCCGCAATACTCAAACCATTGTCGGTGTATACCGTAGTAACACGCCGGAATTTGGCGTGCTGATTCCTGAAAACCCGCGTATTACGCAAGAAGTGATCATCCCACATGCCGCCTGTGGGGGTGCCAAAGACGGCCAGGTCATTTCGGCCAAGATCGTGCAGCAGCCCGCCACGCGGGTGCAGCCGGTGGGTGAAGTCATCGAAGTGCTGGGTGAGCGTATGGATCCTGGCATGGAGATCGACATTGCCATTCGCAGCTATGACATCCCCGCCGAGTTTCCGCCAGAGGTGCTGGATCAAACCAGCGAAATCTCTGCCGAGGTCTTGGAGGAGGATAAAAAGCATCGCGTCGATCTGCGTGACATTCCGCTTGTCACCATTGATGACGAATCTGCCAAAGACTTCGACGATGCTGTCTGCGCTTGGAAGACCAAATCCGGTAGTTGGAAGCTGCTGGTAGCGATTGCCGATGTGTCGCACTATGTTCGACTCGGCACTGCGCTGGATGATGAAGCGCGTACGCATGGGAACTCGGTTTACTTCCCCGGTCAAGTCGTCCCGATGTTGCCGGAGCTGCTCTCCAATGGTCTCTGTTCGCTGAATCCGCATGTCGACCGCCTGGTGATGGTGTGCGAGATGAATATCTCCAAAACCGGCGCCATTAGCCGCTACTCGTTCTATGAAGCCGTGATGAACTCCCATGCTCGCCTGACCTATAACAAGGTGGCGGCGATGTTGGATGGCGAGAGCGAAGAGGGTGAGGCGCTGCGTCGTGAGCATGCGGAATTAGTCAAGCCGCTCAAAAACCTGCACGAGCTGTATGGCCTGCTGCGCTCTGCTCGGGAAGAGCGCGGAGCGATCGATTTCGATACTACCGAAACAGCGATCATCTTTAACGATGAGCGCAAGATCGAAAAAATCGTGCCGCGTACCCGCAACGACGCTCACAAGCTCATCGAGGAGTGCATGCTGGCCGCCAACGTAGCCACGGCGCGCTTCTTGGATAAGCATGACCTGCCTGCGCTTTACCGTATTCATGAGCGGCCCACGCCCGAGCGCTTAGACAAGCTGCGCCTGTTCTTGAGTGAGCTGGGGCTTTCCTTGGGTGGGGGCGACGAACCCACGCCGCAAGACTATCAAGCGCTGCGTGAAGCCATCGCTGACCGACCGGACGCCGATATTATCCAGACGGTCATGCTGCGCTCGATGAATCAGGCGGTCTATTCGCCGCAAAATGAAGGGCACTTCGGTTTGGCGTACCAAGCGTATGCCCACTTCACGTCACCGATTCGCCGCTATCCCGATCTCTTGGTTCACCGCGCTATTCGTTCGGTCATTCGCGGGCCGCGCCAGACCAATACGGTCGTGCGGGTAGAGGGAGCGCCGGTAGAGCCGCCGAGCAAGTGGTGCCCCTATACCTTCGAGCAGATGCTGGAACTGGGCGAGCACTGCTCGATGACCGAGCGACGCGCGGATGAAGCGACTCGCGATGTCGAGAGCTGGCTTAAGTGTGAGTTCATGTCCGATAAGCTTGGGGAGACGTTCGAAGGCACGATTGCCTCTGTAACGCAGTTCGGTCTGTTTGTTCGTCTGGACGACTTCTATGTAGAAGGCCTAGTGCATGTCACCTCGCTGCCGTCGGACTACTATCATTACGAAGCCGAGAAGCATCGCCTAAAAGGGGAGCGCACGGGTACTACGTATCGCTTAGGCGACGGTTTGACCGTGCAGGTAGCGCGTGTCGATATGGATGACCGTAAAATCGACTTTGGCCTCGCCGACGATAAGCCACGCCCGCGCCGCCAACCGCGCAAGCGCCGTGGTGAGAGCGGCGGCCCGAAAGCCGCTGCTGCAACCGATAAACAGCCGACTCGTCGTGGCCCGCGCCGTACCCGGAACGGCCCGCGTAAACCATCAGCGAAAAAGGGTTGAGCATGAAGTCGTCGTCATCTCGACGTAACCCGCGTAATGCCGCCATTCGCACGCCGGATGGCTTGGACCAAGTGTATGGTGTTCATGCGTTAGAGAGCCTGCTCGAACGCGGTGAAGCCCCGCGCGAGCTTTGGGTTCAGCAGGGGGCGGGCAACCGCCTAAAAGATGTGGTAGCAAATGCCCAGGTAAGCGGTGCGCGTATTAAAGAGCAGCCTCGCGAGGTGCTTGATCAGCTCACCCAGGGTGCGGCGCACCAAGGCGTGGTGGCGTTTTGCGCGCCATTAACGCCGGAAGGCGAAGAATCGTTATGGCTGAGGTTGCGCGCCTGGCAAGCGCCTACCCCGCCGCTACTGCTGGTGCTGGATGGCGTCACCGATGTGCATAACTTCGGTGCCTGCCTGCGTAGTGCCGATGCTGCGGGGGCTCATGGCGTGATTGTCGCAAAAGACAAAGCCGCACCTTTGAATGCCACGGTCAGAAAAGTCGCCTGCGGTGCTGCGGAAGTCGTGCCGGTCTATCAGGTCACGAATCTATCGCGCACCTTGGCCAAGCTCAAAGATGCGGGCGTTTGGATTACCGGTACCGCCGGTGAAGCAGAAGCCAGCGTGTTTGAGATTGATATGACTGGCCCCACCGCGTTGGTGATGGGGGCAGAAGGGAAGGGCATGCGCCGTTTGACCCGTGAAGCCTGCGATAATCTTGCCAAGCTGCCTATGGCAGGGCAGGTGTCGAGTCTTAATGTCTCGGTGGCTACCGGTATTTGTTTGTTTGAAGCCGTTCGTCAGCGGCAGCTTGCAAGTTAGCGGCCAGCCCACTAGAATGCTTGCGCCCGTTTATTCATAAGCGGGCGTTCGTATTGGTAAGTGACTTATACGATCAACAGTTCTGCTTGATGTCCTGTCTCGGCTGTTCGCGGCCTAGAAGGGGCATTTCAGTTAACTCCTTGCTTCCCTGTCGCGGTTAAGGCATTTGCCCTAACGCACACCGGAAGCTGCCAAACCGCAAGGAGATTCCATGCGTCATTACGAAATCGTGTTTATGGTCCACCCGGATCAGAGCGAGCAAGTGCCGGCTATGGTCGAGCGCTACACCAGCATCGTTACCGAAAACGCTGGTACTGTGCATCGCCTGGAAGATTGGGGCCGTCGTCACCTGGCTTACCCGATCAACAAGATCCACAAAGCCCACTACGTGCTGATGAACGTTGAGTGCACCGGCGAGACTCTCGAAGAAATCGAGAACATCTTCCGTTTCAACGACGCCATCATCCGCAGCCTGGTTGTTCGCTGCAAAGAAGCGATCACCGAAGCTTCCCCGATGATGAAGCCGGCAGAAGAGAAGCGTCCGCGTCGCGAAGAAAAACCGCGCGCTGAAACTGAAGAAACTGCCTGATTTTATCCACCGCACGTTTTAAGGAGCTAGTCCATGGCACGTTTTTTCCGTCGCCGTAAGTTTTGCCGCTTCACCGCTGAAGGCGTCAAGCAGATCGACTATAAAGATCTCGACACGCTGAAGGCTTACATCACCGAAACCGGCAAGATCGTTCCGAGCCGCATCACCGGCACCAAAGCACGCTATCAGCGTCAGCTGGCGACCGCTATCAAGCGTTCACGCTACCTGGCACTGCTGCCCTACTCCGATAGCCACCAGTAAGCGTTTGACGTGATGCTGGCACTCGCAAGATGGCTGATGCGTGGCACGCCCTATGCCGCAGGCGGGGCAGCGCTAGCAGCGTTAGTGCCCTGGCTGTTTTGGTTAGGTGCGGCCATTGCGGCGTTAGTGACGCTGCGCAAGGGCTTTGCTCCCGCGCTTCCCGTCATTATCGCTGCGGCATTACCAGCCGGTTTCTGGTGGGCGCAGGGTGATGTGATTCCGCTGGCGAGCGTACTACTCGTTTCGCTCATGGCGGTCATATTGCGCGAGAGGATGCGCTGGAGTGAAGCCTTGATCGTTGGCACCTTAGCGGCCGCGGTCATGGTGCAGCTTGGCATCTTCAGCCCGCCGGGTGGCACCGAACTCATGCTGGAGCAGCTGCGCGAGAGCTCGCAAGAGATCGACCGCATGCTCACGGAGTTTGCCAACCAAGGCATCGATACGACGACTCTGGCCGCCATGGTCATTGGCGGCGTCACGGGGTTGGTTGTGTTGTTAGCGGCCATCGCATGTTTGGCGCTAGCACGCAGCTGGCAGGCTGGGCTTTATAACCCAGGTGGCTTTCGTGAAGAATTCCATGCGCTGCGCCTGGCCCCTAAAGAACTCGCTATTTTAGTAGTGCTTGGGGTGGCAGGTATGGTGCTGGGAGCGCAGGCGCTGGCCATGCTGAGTTGGATTCCGCTGCTGATAGCCGGTATTGCGTTAGTGCATGGGTTTATTGGAATTAAGGGGATGAACGGGCTGTGGCTGGTGGCATTTTATGTGCTGCTGATCACGACCTGGCCCACGATTCTCATTGTGCTGCTGTTGGGGCTGATTGATACATTCGCGAACGTTCGCGCACGCCTTGCCCGCAGCAATTGACAAGAGGTTTACGAGATGGAAGTCATTCTGCTCGACAACATTGGTAAGCTGGGCGGCCTGGGTGACAAGGTCACTGTTAAGCCTGGTTATGGTCGTAACTACTTGGTGCCTTACGGTTTAGCCGTACCGGCTACCAAAGAAAACGTTGAAGCGTTCGAAGCGCAGCGTGCAGAGCTTGAAGCTCAAGCCGCTGAGCGTAAAGCAGAAGCCCAAGCACGTGCTGAGCAGCTTAACGACATCGAACTGTCGTTGGTTTCTAAAGCGGGTGATGAAGGTAAACTGTTTGGTTCTATCGGTCCGCGTGACCTGGCCGACGCGATCTCCTCTGCTGGCATCGAAGTTGCCAAGAGCGAAGTCCGTATGCCGCAGGGCCCGATTCGTCAAACTGGCGAATACGACATCGACCTCCACCTGCATGCAGAAGTGGACGCCGTTGTACGCGTGGTCGTTGTCGCCGAGTAATCTCGCTCGCCAACGCTAACGCCTCTAAGGGCGCGGGATATCCCGCGCCCTTTGTCTTTTTAAGCTGCTACTGATTCGCTATGCCAGTGGTACGAAGGAAGCTGCCCGGCTAAGATAAGCGCCGTTGGCAATGCGTTATTTTAAGGAGCTCGCTATGCAGGACCAGCCTTCTGCTGATCAAGAAACGGCGGCGCTTAAGCTGCCGCCGCACTCGCTAGAGGCGGAGCAGTCGGTGTTAGGCGGGCTTATGTTGGACAATCAGGCGTGGGACAACGTCTCTGAGCGCTTGGTAGCCGACGATTTTTATCGTTATGAGCACCGGTTGGTGTTCAATGTCATGATTCATCTAGCGGAGTCAGGGCAGCCGCTAGACGTAGTCACGCTTTCCGAAGCGCTGGAAGCCCGTGACCAGTTAGATACTGTAGGTGGGCTCGGGTTTTTGGCAGAGCTGGCCCGCAATACACCCTCAGCCAGCAACATTCGCGCCTATGCAGATATTGTTCGCGAACGCGCCACGCTGCGTAAGCTGATTCGGGCAGCCAATCAAATTGCTGAAGGGGCGTTCTCTCCGCAAGGGCGGCCCGCCGATGAGCTGTTAAACGAAGCCGAGCGGCTAGTGTTTCAAATTGCCGAAGAGCGCCCCAAAACCGGTGGCCCCATTGGTATGAGCGACCTGCTTACCAAAGCGGTCGACCGTATCGATGAGCTCTTCAACCTCAAAGGCGAGATGACCGGGCTATCGACCGGCTTCCGTGACCTGGATGAAATGACCTCCGGCCTGCAGCCCTCGGACTTGGTGATCATCGCCGGGCGCCCCTCGATGGGCAAGACGACTTTCGCCATGAACTTGGTCGAGCACGCGGTCATCTCTAGCGACAAGCCGGTGATGGTGTTCTCCATGGAGATGCCCGCCGAATCGCTGATGCTGCGTATGCTCTCTTCACTGGGGCGCATTGACCAAACGCGGGTACGTTCGGGGCAGTTAGAGGATGAAGACTGGCCGCGCCTCACCTCGGCAGTGAACCTGCTGAAAGATAAACAGTTGTTTATTGATGATACCGCCGCGCTCTCGCCCAATGAAATGCGCTCACGCCTGCGCCGCGTGGTACGCGAGCACGGTAATATGGCGCTCATCATGATCGACTACCTGCAGCTAATGCAGATACCCGGCTTCTCCGAAAACCGTACCGGCGAGATCTCCGAGATCTCCCGCTCTTTGAAAGGTTTGGCAAAGGAGTTCAACTGCCCGGTTGTGGCGCTTTCGCAGCTCAACCGCTCCCTTGAGCAGCGCCCCAACAAGCGCCCCGTGATGTCGGATTTGAGGGAATCGGGAGCGATTGAGCAGGATGCTGACGTCATTGCCTTCGTTTATCGGGATGAGGTGTATAACCCGGATAACCCTGACAACCAGGGGATTGCGGAGCTGATCATCGGTAAGCAGCGTAACGGGCCGATTGGTACGGTGCACATGGCCTTTATTGGTAAATACACGCGCTTTGAGGACCTGGCTCCCGATAGCTATGGCGAAGCGTTTGGCGATTAACTTGAGCGACATGGGGGAGAACGTATAATGCGCACCCTCATGAGCAGTTCGCCTCGAGCAGATAGATAGACAGGAGTAACAAATGGCAGGTGGTTTTAGGCGCGGTAACCGCAAACGTCTTCCTAAGTTGGAAGGCCGCGGTGAACTCCAGTCGCTAGAGCGCGAGGGGCCTTTTAAAGAGTGGCTGGGCATGCCCGACCTTTATCGCTACTTTCTGGTAGTGGAGGGAGAGAAGTACAGCTACCAAACGGAAGATGCTGAACTTCCCGTCGCGGTCGGCGACAAAGTAGTGTTTCGGTACAAAGAGACCAAAGGCGGTAATTGGATTGACCGCAACTCGCTGGGTAAGGCGATTGATCCGTCCGAGTATCAGTAAATCGACCATAAGTTGACGAGTTGGTCAGGAACTCTTTTCTGTTATTGCCCTCTTAGGCAGTTAGTGCCACGGTAATATCATTGTCATGGGGCCGCGTCATGCTGTGCTCCATGACGATGACCAATAACAGGAGGGAACCATGGAACTGAAAGCGCTCAAACAGTTCGTCGCGAGTCACGACAACTTTGAGATTCGGGTGATTACCCATTCGGGAAGCCGCTTCTACCAAGTAGAGCTAGAAGATGTAGAAGGCGAACGCCATATGCTGATGCAACGTAATAAGCCGATGCTGTTCCGTTCATTAGATGACGTTTATCTGGAGCTAAAACGTGCAGGCATCCATCGCGCTTACCTGGTGCAACATGTGCCGCAGGATGAAGTGATTGGTCACGACGCCCATTACAGCTCGCCACTGACCTCGCGTATGCCGCTAGTTTTTTAATCACTGGTTAACTAACGGTTTAACCTAACGCTTTTCCCACCACAGCCCCAGCCGGATACGGCGTCGGGCAAAAAAACGGTAGCCTGCATCCATCATGCTTCGCAGGCCCGCTAAGCAAGAAAGTCTTACCAGCCGCCGGTAGCCCAACACCGCATACAGGGCCCGCCCGGCTGGCGTCCATGCCGATAAACCATCTCCCTGATTATGCCGCGACTTTGCCGAAAAGTGTTAAGATTTTGCCCATTATGTACTGCACCTAAGGAGTGAGCGAGATGGCCGATAGCGTTGTAAAGGATCAACCCGGTGAGGGGCGTTTAACTCATGCGCCCAGCAGTCACCCTGCGGTTCCCCGCGCCAAGGTGGGCGTAGTTCTGGCCAACCTGGGAACACCCGATGCCACCGACTACTGGTCCATGCGCCGCTATCTCAGCGAGTTCTTATCCGATAAACGGGTTGTGGATTACGCCGGTTGGAAATGGCAGCCGCTGCTGCAGCTGATCATTCTCACCAAGCGGCCTTTTTCATCTGGCCATGCGTATAAAAGTATTTGGAATAATGAGAAGAATGAAAGCCCGCTGCTAACCATCACGCGTGCCCAAACGGAAAAAATGACCGAGCGCTTAAAGGCGTTGTATGGCGATGATGTAGAAGTTGATTTCTGCATGCGCTACGGCAACCCCTCCACCGATAGCGTGCTAAAGCGTATGAAAGAGAAGGGCTGCGAGCGCATTGTGTTCTTCCCGCTTTACCCGCAATACGGCTCGCCCACCACCGCGACGGCGAATGATCAGGCGTTTCGCACGCTGATGAAGATGAAGTGGCAGCCCTATATTCGCACCGTGCCCGCTTATTTTGAGCATCCTGCCTATATCCAGGCGCTGGCGAATTCGGTACAGGAAGCTTATGACGGGTTTGAGAGCCGCCCGACCAAGTTAGTTGCCAGCTATCATGGGGTGCCTGAGCGTTATTTAATGGAAGGCGACCCCTACCACTGCCAATGCCAGAAAACCACACGGCTGCTGCGTGAGAAGCTGGGCTTAAGCAAGGAGGAGGTGGATACCGCCTTTCAGTCGCAGTTTGGCCCCGAGAAGTGGGTTGGCCCGCAAACAGTGGAGCACGTTGCCGAGCTGGCCAAGCAGGGGCATAAGCATATTGCGATTCTTTCGCCAGCATTCTCTTCTGATTGTGTGGAAACCCTTGAGGAGATCAAAGAGGAGATCCACGACAGCTTTATGGAAGCGGGTGGCGAAACCTTTAGCTATATCCCCTGTTTGAATGACCGCGATGACCATATAGATGCACTATTGGCAGTGGTCAATAACGAGCTCTCTGGCTGGTTGTCGACACCGTAAAGTCGCGTATTTGCTATAAAAACCGTCTAGCGTATTACGTTAGGCGGTTTTTTATTGGGGCCGTCTTTTCTAGAAATGTGAGAAACGCTAGTATAAGGTTTGTGCATATAAAATCACACTTATTCAACGTTTAAGCGGCTTGTGCATCTGTATAGGCGGCTTATTGGGATGAATGAACGTCACTAGGGAGAAAGCGCCGGATGCAATTTGCCGTGTTAATGGGCTTCGTGTTGGCAGCGTCTTCACCGCTGCTCAACCGTTGGTTTGGGGAGCGAACAAGCCTGCTGCTTGCGCTGTTTCCGGCGTTTCTGGCTGGTTGGTTTTTTAGTCAAGCGCCCCTGGTGTTGAGTGACGGGCCTCAGTTACTTGAGTGGTCGTGGGTGCCTTCGCTAGGCATTAGCCTTAGCTTTTTACTGGATGGCCTTTCTCTGCTGTTTGGCTTGCTGATTACGGTGATTGGCACCTGTGTCCTGGTGTATGCGGGTGGCTACTTAAAAGGCCACCAAGATATTGCCCGTTTCCACCTCGCCCTCGTCGCCTTTATGGCCTCTATGCTGGGGCTTGTGTTAGCGGACGGCCTGCTGACGCTGTTTATTTTCTGGGAGCTGACCAGCATCACCTCGTACCTGCTGATTGGCTTTAACCATACTGATATTGAAGCACGCAAATCCGCTCGTCAGGGGCTTTTTGTGACGGTTGCTGGTGGCTTGGCGTTAATGGCAGGTTTGGTGCTATTGGGTATCGCCAGCGGCAGCTGGTCTCTGAGTGAGATTTTGCAGTCAGACGATGACCTGCGCCAGCATGCGCTTTATGCCCCTATGCTGATCTGCTTATTGCTAGGAGCCTTTACCAAGTCGGCGCAGTTCCCATTCCACTTCTGGTTACCTAACGCTATGGCGGCGCCGACCCCTGTGTCGGCCTACCTGCACTCCGCTACCATGGTGAAAGCGGGGATTTACCTGTTGGCACGCCTTCAGCCTGAGCTGGGTGGCACGGCCATGTGGGTGACAATACTCTCAGTGGTGGGGGCGACCACCATGCTGACGGGTGCCTTCTTAGCCATTCACCATACCAATATCAAAAAGCTGCTGGCCTACTCCACCATTATGGCGCTGGGAACGCTCACTATGCTGCTGGGGATTGGCTCCGAATACGCCATGACTGCTTTTGTCACCTTTCTGCTCGCCCACTCCATGTATAAAGGGGCGCTGTTTATGGTGGCGGGCATCCTTGACCATGAAACCGGCACGAAAGACGTCACCGCCATGGGCGGATTACGAAGCGTTATGCCTGTCACGGCGGTAATCGCTTTTGTGGCGGCGCTCTCCTTGGCAGGTGTGCCGCCGCTGTTTGGCTTTATCGGTAAGGAACTCATGCTGGAGGCAGCGTTAGGCGCCGAGCGCATTCAACTGTTGCTGGTGCTGTTTGCTTTCCTGGCAGCCATCTTGACCATTGCGGTGGCGGCGATTATTGCGCTACGGCCGTTCTACGGCGCACGCCATGAAACACCCCAAACACCCCATGAGGCGCCGTTGAGTATGCTGATAGGCCCAGGCCTATTGGCATTCGGGTCGCTCGCGCTTGGCTTGGCCCCTGCTGTGCTAGGGGCCGATGCGCTCTTGACCTCGGCAGCAACGGCGGTGGCGGGGGAGACGCTGCCGGTCTCGCTGTCGCTGTGGTACGGCGTCAACGTGGCGCTGATTATGTCGGTGGTGAGCTTGATCTTCGGCTTTTTGCTGTTCAAGCGGTGGGACAGCGTACGCGCCCAGTTAGCCAGGTTGGCACCAGTGATGCGTCATGGCCCCGAGGCGGGGTACGAAGGCTTGATGAATGGCGTCGTGCGCTTCTCTGAATGGCAGACACGCCTGCTGCAAAACGGCTATATGCGCAATTACATCCTGGTCATGCTGGTAGTGCTGATCGCGCTGATTGGCAACTCAATACTGCTGCGCCACTCTCCGCAGCTGGCGCTCTCCCTAGACGTGCGTTTCCATGAAGTCATTGTGGTGGGCACCATGGCAATGGGGGCGCTGTTTGCCACAATTTCACGCTCCCGCTTAGGCGCCGTGGTATCGGTGGGCATTATGGGCTTCTCCATCGCGCTGATCTTTATTCTGTTTAGCGCGCCAGATTTGGGGATTACCCAACTGCTGGTAGAAACCATGACGGTGATTCTGCTGGTGCTTGTGCTCTTTAGGCTGCCGCGTTTTTTCGAACCTCTCCACCAACCTTGAGCGCATCCGTGATGGGGCCGTTGCGGCCACCATGGGGGTGTTAATCTTCTTGCTGATCATAACCGCTTGGAGTATCGACCAGTTTGAATCGATCTCTACCTATATGGTGGAAAACAGCGCGCCGCTTGCCTATGGTCGCAATATCGTCAACGTCATTTTGGTGGATTATCGTGCCCTCGATACGCTCGGCGAGATGTTTGTTTTAGCGTTAGCCGCGATTGGTGTGATTGCGATGCTAAAGCTGCGTCATGGGGAGACAGAAGGCAAAGCGACGGATAGCGACAAAGCCAGCGTGAAGGAGCCCTACGATGGTTAAATCAGGCACGATTATTCTGAATACGGCAGCGCGGTTCCTGATGCCACTGCAACTGATGTTCTCGGTTTTTCTGCTGCTGCGTGGCCATGACGAACCGGGCGGCGGCTTTATTGCCGGATTGGTAGCAGCTGGGGCGTTCACTCTTTACCTGTTTGCCTTCGGGGTCAGTGCCACCAAAGAGGTGCTGCGCATGGTCGACCCGCGAGACTTGATCGGCGCAGGACTCTTTTTTGGGATGATCTCGGTAGTGCCCGCTTGGTTCATGGGGCAGCCTTTTCTGACTGCTCAGTGGTGGACGATTCCGGTGATCGACTTTAAAGCGTCTACGCCGCTGATTTTTGATATCGGAGTGTATCTGGCGGTGTTGGGGTCGGTGATGGGCATGGTCATGGCATTAATGGAGGTGGATAAGGATGAGCCATAAGTTACCCAACCCGCTGTTTGCAGGAGGCCGTCCATGGAACCGTTAATGGCACTGGCGATTGGCCTGTTATACGCCACCGCTATTTTTATGATGCTACGCCGCTCTATCGTCAAACTCGTGATTGGCTTGATGCTACTCTCTAATGCCGCCAACCTGCTGATTTTTACTACCGCCGGTATGACTCGTGGCGCACCGCCGCTGATTCCTGAAGGGATGATGCAGCCTTTGGGCGATGTCGCTGACCCACTGCCTCAAGCGGTGGTGCTTACCGCTATCGTGATTGCCTTTGGGGTATTGGCGTTTGCGGTGGTATTGATCCGCCGGGCCTACGAAATCGTTAAGGCAGATGATTTAGACAAGATGAAGGATACCGACACGTGAGGCCTGAAGTCGCACTTCCCGTTTTGCTGCCGCTGCTTTCCGGGGCCATTTCGCTGATGTTTTGGCGCTCGAGGCCCATGCAGCGCTTTATTGCCGTGGCTGGCAACGTCGTACTATTTGTCGTCAGCCTGTGGCTGTTCGTTGCGGTCTTAGAAGATGGCTACATCACCATTCAAATGGGCAGTTGGCCAGCACCGTTTGGGATAACGCTCGTCGCTGACATGCTCAGCGCTGTGATGATTCTGCTCACCGGAATCATCGGCTTGGCCATGGGGATTTACTCCCTGGCGACGACTGGCCGCGGCCACGAAAAATTTGGCTACTACCCCCTTATGCATCTGCTGTTGGCGGGTGTGGCGGGTGCTTTTTTAACGGGCGATATCTTCAACCTCTATGTCTGGTTTGAAGTCATGCTGGTGGCTTCGTTTGCGCTCCTGACGCTGGGAGGCGAGCGCGCGCAGATGGAGGGCGCCATCAAGTATGTGACGCTCAATCTGCTGGCATCGGTCATTTTTCTCACTGCGGTAGGCCTGCTTTACGGCACGGTGGGCTCACTCAATATGGCCGATATCGCGCTGCGCATGGATGAAGCCGAGCACAGCGGCATGGTCGAAGTGCTGGCGGTGATGTTTATGGTGGCCTTTGGTATCAAAGCCGCTGCGTTTCCGCTGTTTTTCTGGCTACCTGCTTCTTATCACACGCCTCCGGTGGCGGTATCCGCACTGTTTGCAGGCCTGTTAACCAAAGTGGGCGTTTACTCACTGTTCCGGGTATTTACGCTAATCTTCGATCAGACCATGGGCTACCTACAGGACATCATGCTGTGGGGGGCCGTTCTCACTATGGTGACCGGCGTGCTGGGGGCGGCCGCCCAGTATGAATTCCGGCGTATCCTCTCGTTTCATATCGTCAGCCAGATTGGCTATATGATCCTGGGGCTGGCGCTCTATACACCACTGGCGATTGCAGGCGGTGTGTTTGCCATCATGCACAACATCATTGTGAAGACGAACCTGTTCTTAATTAGCGGGATTACCCACCGCCTACAGGGCACTTACCAGCTTAAAAAGATGGGCGGGCTATATCGTGAACGCCCTTGGCTGGCCGTGGCGTTCTTTATTAGCGCCTTCTCTCTGGCGGGCATTCCGCCGCTGTCGGGTTTCTTTGCCAAATTCGTGCTGGTGCGCGCAGGCTTTGAGGCAAAGGCTTACGTGGCGACCGGCATCGCCCTGGCCGTGGGTTTGATGACGCTCTACTCCATGGTGAAGATCTGGAACGAAGTGTTCTGGAAGGCGCTACCTGAAGAAAACCAGGTGCCCGAAACACCGACACCGACAGGCGATGATGGCCGGTTACTGAAGCCCAGCCTATGGATGATGTATCTGCCTGTCGTGGTGCTGGCCATGATGTCCCTGCTTATTGGCGTGTTTGCCGAACCCATCATGCTGGTGATGAACCAAATAGGCGATCAATTGATGACGCCCTCAGGCTATATCGAAGCGGTACTCGGTGCCTCCGCAAGTGCGGAAGCAGCGCTACTGGATCCCATTGAGATACAGGCCGAACGTGTCGATGACCGCTTGGAGGAAACACCATGACCGGCGCCATTTGGAACCTCTTGCTTGGTTTGGCCTGGGTGCTGCTGAGCGGCGACTTCTCCGGGTTGAATTTGTTGGTGGGGATGATTTTTGGCTATATCGCGTTGCTGCTGATTGAGCCTCAAGTCGATGGGTTGAAAGGCTATCCTGCTCGTGTGCCGCGCTTCATCGGCTTTCTCGGTTTTTTCATCAAAGAGTTGGTTCAGGCCAACTTACGCGTGGCATTCGATATCCTGACGCCGCCTTGGCACATGCAGCCGGGGGTCATTGCCTTACCGCTGTCGGCACGCACCGAAATGGAGATCACCCTGGTGGCGAATTTGATTTCGCTCACACCGGGTACCCTGAGCCTAGACGTGTCCGATGACCGTAAAGTGTTGTATATCCATGCGATGTTCCTGGACGACGAAGAGGAGCTTCGACGCAATTTGAAAGAGATGGAACACAGGGCACTGGAGTTATTTCGTTAATGGAAACCGTGATTTTAATTAGTCAGGTGATCATGGGCTTGGCGCTCGTGCTGACCTTCGTTCGCGTGGTGCGCGGACCTAGTCTGCCAGATCGCGTAGTGGCCCTAGAACTGTTCTCGACGACGGTCGTGGGATTGGTCGGTGTGTATGCGATTCAATCGGGCGTCTCGAGCTTCTTGGACGCCGCGATCGTGATTGCGCTGATGGGCTTTTTAGCCGCCATTGGCTTTGCGCGCTTTTTAGAACGTGGAGGGCCGCGGGATGATTGATGTAATTAAAGGGGCCATGCTGCTAACAGGGTCTAGTTTTATGCTGTTAGCCGCCGTTGGTTTACTTCGCTTGCCTGACTTGCTGACGCGTATGCACGCCACCACCAAGGCGGCGGCGCTCGGGGTGATTTTAATCATGCTGGCATCGGCCATGCATTTTGCTGAAGTGGGCGTAGTGGCACGCTCGTTTGCCATTATTGTGTTTATCTTAATCACTGCGCCGATTGCCGCCCACGTGATCGGGAGGGCCGGATACTTCGTAGGCTCAAGGCTGTGGAGCGGCACGGTGAAAGATGAATTGCGTCCTAACTACGACCCGCTTACCCATGAGCTTAAAAGCGGCATGGAAACCCAGGAAAACGCCAAGCGACACCCGCGTAACACCGACCCAGATTAGCGCGACGAGCACTACCAACGACCTCTTTAAGCCACCTCGTTGTGGCTTTTTTTATGCCTAAAAAACCCGAAATAGAGACGCTATTCTGAAAAACTGTTATGTCAATTTGTGTACAATAATTGTACTATATAAGATGTTATGTCCATGTATTACGGCGTGGCGTGGCAGCGACTCCGCGACCCGCGCCAAGATAGGTATTTCAACGTATTAAAGCAAGCGGGCCATTACGACCCCAAAGGGCTTTACGTAGCATACTGGCTGCCAGCCCTTGTTCTCTGCCCTTCGGTTTAGCGGCCTAGGGGTGGTATCTCCCTCATTTCTGAGCCATCATCCAGCTCACGCCAAGGATTGCTGAGAGAAGAATGCTATGCCGTTAATACCCGTGTCATTACCCGCCGTGTCGCTGAAACATAACAATTCGTTGAATACTCGCCGAGCCGCTGTATTCCCGTTGTTATTCGTTGCCGCTACGACGCTTGCTCTCCACAGCCCTGCCACACACGCCAGCCCGCAACTAATGACCGAGGTAGATGCACGAGCCGCTGAAGAGGTGCGCTATGCCAACTTCAATCAGTGGTTAAGCGAGTTTCGTCGCTATGCCGCCAACCAAGGGATTAGCGAAGCGACGCTAGCCTCCGCCTTTGATGGCCTGCGCTACCGCGAGCGGGTGATTGAATTAGACCGCTACCAGCCTGAGTTCGTGCGTGCCATTTGGCAGTATTTGGATAGTGCCGTGTCTACCGCGCGTATTACCAATGGTCAGGAGAAGTACGCGCAACACCGTGAAACAGCCCAGCAGATGCAGCAGCGCTATGGCGTACCAGCAGAAATCATCGTGGCCATCTGGGGCGTTGAGAGTAATTACGGCAGCAACTTTGGTGATTTCTCGACGCTAGAGTCCCTCGCCACGCTGGCCTATGATGGCCGTCGGCGAGACTTTGCTCGTGGGGAGCTGCTAGCAGCACTACGTATTATTGACCAGGGCGACATTGCCGCAGAGCAGATGAAAGGCTCTTGGGCGGGAGCGATGGGGCATACCCAGTTTATTCCCAGCAGCTTTGAGGCCTACGCGGTGGATGGCGATGGCGATGGTCGCCGCGATATTTGGGGTAGCATACCCGATGTGATGGCCTCTACCGCGAACTATCTGGCGCGGGCGGGCTGGCAGGCCGGGCAGCCGTGGGGTACCGAAGTTGTGCTGCCTACCTCCTTTGATTACGCCCAAACCGGCCGCAAGAGCAGCGCTGAGTGGGCCGCGCAAGGCGTGCGTGCGGTGAACGGTGACCTGCCTTCCTTCGATAGTGCAGCGGTGATTGTACCGGCCGGGGCAAATGGCCCCGCGTTTATCGTAGGCCCCAATTTCCGCGCTATCTTGCGTTACAACAATGCCACTAGCTATGCGCTGGCGGTTGCCACGCTAGCCGACGCCATTGCTGGGCGAGAGGGCATTTCGCAAGCATGGCCACGCGATGAGGCACCTTTAACCCGTGATGATGTCAGAACGCTCCAGCAGCGTTTGAACAACGCCGGTTACGCGGTAGGCACTGCCGACGGCATTATGGGGCCGAATACTCAGGCGGGGCTGCGTGCCTTCCAGCGCGACCAAGGCCTAGTGCCGGATGGCTTTGCTACCCAGTCGCTGTTAGAGCGGTTGCGCTAGCTCAGGGCGCTTTCATCGCTGTTTGAATCTCTTTGATAGCTAGGCAAACTTCTCACCAAGGATGAGTCGCAATGGGAAAAACATTTCTAGGGGTGTTGGGGGCGAGCGTATTGGCTGGTTCCCTGTTGGTCAGTGCTACCGTACAGGCTGAGGATAAGGTCTTCGGCTGGGTGGAAAATGCTTACATCGAGCCATGGGGGATTGCCGTCAAGGCCAAGTTGGATAGCGGCGCACTTACCTCATCACTGGATGCCCGTGATATCGAGATGTTTGAAAAAGATGGCGAAGAGTGGGTGCGCTTTCGTTTGAAGCTGGAAGATCAAGAGAGCGGTGACACCTTTAGCGACCAAATCGAGCGTCCTCTCTATCGCGAGCAAACCGTGCGCGGCGCCGGGGGGCGTGACGAGCGCCCGGTGGTGCTGATGGACGTGTGCATGGGGGATACCATCTACGAGGAGCAGTTTAGCCTGCGTGACCGAGAAGAGATGATCTATCCGCTACTATTGGGGCGTCGTACCATCAGCCACCTGGGCTTGTTAGACGTACGCAATACGTTTCTACAGGAACCCGAGTGTGGAGAAAACGCTGCGTACGTTCCCCACGACCCCGAAGACGACCAGTCTTGATCCTTTATTAGTCAGGTAGCACTCAAAACAGCCGTGACAGCAGCGCGGTGACGGCTGTTTCTACCCGCAGGATACGAGGGCCTAAGTGCATTCCCTCGCAGCCTGCCGCCAGTAGCTGCTCCACTTCCCACGGGATAAAACCGCCTTCGGGCCCCACCAGTAATAGCGTTGGCTCATCAATACCGCGCGGGCAGGCATTCTCCATGCCTGGGTGGGCAACCAATCCTCTTCGTTCTGTTAGAAGTGCCGGTAGCTGCTCTTCCATAAAAGGACGAAACCCTTTGCAGAGCGTCACGTTAGGCAGTTGAGTATCCCGCGCTTGTTCTAGCCCAAGTATCAAATGCTGATGAATTTTTTCTGGCTGCAGTTCCGGCGACTGCCAGTAACTCTTTTCAACCCGCTTGGTGTGCAGCAGGGTAATCTCTTTGACTCCTAACGCCGTGACGTGCTCCAGCGTGCGTGCCAGCATACGCGGGCGCGGCAGCGCCAAGACAAGATGAACGGGCAGGGCAGGCGGCGGCGGTTCGTTGATATCTTCCAGCGCAAACAGAGCCTGCGTTTTGTTGAGCTCCGTTAGCGTGGCCTTACCCATAGCGCCGCCTTGAATACCCACGGTTAAGCGATCGCCTTCGTTAGCGCGGTGTACTTCATGCAGATGGGTCAGGCGGCGCGCATCGGTAATACGAGCGTGGTGACCATCGACCTCGCTCAGATCTAGCAGTATCAAATTCATAGTCGTCGTCTATTGGTCATAGGAAAGGCGCGCTTAACAGCACTAATCCGCTAAGCTGGCTTGCATGGGCGCGTGTTGCAGGCACAATAGCAGCAACGGCGATAAAAGCCTCTATCGTGTTTAAGGAGATGCGCTGTGCGCGTAATTCGCAAATATGCCAACCGCAGGTTGTACGATACTCAGCAGAGTCGTTATGTCACTCTTGAAGACTTGCGGCGTTTAATCATTGAAGAAGAGCCGTTTCGCGTTGAAGACGCCAAGAGCGGCGAAGATCTGACGCGCACCATTTTGCTATCGATCATTATCGAACAGGAGCAGGCGGATAGTGAAGCCGAAGTGTTCTCGAACGACCTGCTGGCCCAGTTGATCCGTGTGTACGATATGTCCTCACCGCTGCCGCTGGCGCGTTATTTGGAGCAGGGCACCCAACTGATGCTAGAGCAGCAAAAGCGCATGCAGACCCAATGGCAGCAGGCGATGCGCCACTCACCCATTGAGTTTATGCGTGAACTGGCCGAAGAGAATATGCGTTTCTGGCAAAATGCGCTGAACCAGCCTACCAAGACGGATGACGACGATAAAACGGACAAAAACTCCTAATCCCTCTTTAGGCCACGTTAGGGACGCGTTGTGGCATAATGCGCCCCAACGACGCTCTCCCGTTTGAGAAGGATACCCATGAAAGTTTTGATGATCGGTGGCGGTGGCCGCGAACATGCCCTTGCTTGGAAACTTGCCCAATCCAATGATGTCGAGCAAGTGTTTGTGGCACCTGGCAACGCAGGGACCGCCACAGAACCTAAGCTGACCAATGTCGCTATCGGCGCAACCGACCTGGATGCCTTGGTGGCGTTTGCCCAGCAAGAGCAGATTGCGCTAACCGTGGTGGGCCCAGAAGCTCCGCTGGTGGAAGGCGTAGTGGATCGGTTCCAAGCCGCTGGTTTGACTATCTTTGGCCCCAGCCGGCGCGCGGCACAGTTGGAAGGCTCCAAATCGTTCACCAAAGACTTTCTGGCCCGCCATCACATTCCCACCGCCGATTACCAAACCTTTACCGCTGTCGAGCCAGCATTGGCGTATTTAGCTGATATGGGCGCGCCCATCGTCATCAAAGCGGACGGTTTGGCGGCAGGTAAAGGCGTGATTGTCGCCATGAGCGAAGCGGAAGCCGAAGCGGCGATCCGCGATATGCTTGAAGCCAACGCCTTTGGTGACGCTGGCGCGCGAGTCGTCATCGAAGAGTTTTTGGAAGGTGAAGAAGCCAGCTTTATCGTGATGGTGGATGGCGAAAACGTCGTGCCCATGGCCACCAGCCAAGACCATAAGCGTGCCTACGATGGTGACACCGGCCCCAATACCGGCGGTATGGGAGCCTACTCTCCGGCACCGGTAGTGACACCGGAAGTAGATGCGCGGATTATGGAGCAAGTGATTTTGCCCACCGTGCGTGGCATGGCGGAAGAGGGCAACGCTTACACCGGCTTCTTGTATGCGGGGCTAATGATTGACCCGCAAGGCAACCCCAAAGTAATCGAGTACAACTGCCGTTTTGGTGACCCGGAAACCCAGCCGATTATGATGCGCCTTACCTCCGATTTAGCGGCGCTCTGTTTAGCAGGTGCCAAGGGCGAACTGGCAGACAAGCAGTGCGAGTGGGATAGCCGCGCAGCGGTGGGCGTGGTGTTGGCGGCAGGTGGCTACCCCGGCAGCTACCGCAAAGGTGACGTGATTCACGGCCTAGCCGATGCCGAGCAGGCGCAGTGCAAAGTCTTCCATGCAGGGACGGCGCAAAACGCAGAGGGTGATATCACCACTGCTGGCGGTCGCGTGCTGTGTGTGACCGCCCTGGGCGATAGCGTCTCAGCTGCCCAGCAGCAGGCGTACCAAGGGGTTAAAGCGATTCACTGGGATGGCGTTGAGTTCCGTCGTGATATCGCTTTCCGTGCCATCGCGCGCGAGCAGTAATTACCGGCCTTTTAAGGTCAAACCGTCACCCAGCAAGGAGTTGAACTATGGAGCGTGTTTCGCAGGAGTTCCCTAACGCAGCGGTTATCCATCGTCATCCGCTGACTGTGCGGGTGACGGATATGAACTACGGCCGCCATCTGGGGCATGATGCGCTGGTATCGCTGCTTCATGAGGCTCGTATGCAGGCCTTCGCCGCCCTCGATCTGCCCGAGTGGGATATACACGGCTACCCAAGCGTTGTGGTTGACCTCGCCGTGCAGTATCAACAGGAGGCCCGCTTTCCCGATGCGCTGGTGATAGAAACGGCAGTGCCCGACCCAGAAGGCAAAGCCTTAACGGTTTACCATAGGGTGACTAAGGCAGAAACGGGCGATGTGGTGGCTACCGCTCGGGTAAATAAACTACTGATTGACTTGGCTGCTGGCCGCCCGGTAGCGATTCCCGATACGGTGAAGCAAACGCTTGCTGATGCAAGGGGGGGATAATGTCCCGAGAATATCCCATCATCGCGGTAACGGGTTCGTCAGGGGCGGGTACCACTACCGTGCGCCGCAGCTTCGAGCGCATGTTTTTGCGTGAAGATGTGCATGCTGCCATGGTGGATGGGGATGCGTTTCACCGCTATACCCGCGATGACCTAAAGCGCATTTTCCGTGAAGAGCCAGAACGTAAAGATGAGCTATCCCACTTTGCCGTAGAAGCCAACTTGCTTGATCGCCTGGAAGGTCTGTTTATCGAGTACGGAGAGCACGGTGCTGGCATCTTCAGGCACTATATCCATGCGGAAGATAAGCAGAAAATTGAAGCCGGGTATCGGGTGGGCACCTTCACCGAGTGGCAGTCGCTGCCTTGCGGCACTGACTTGCTGTTTTACGAAGGGCTGCACGGTGGGTTAGTGACCCAAGAGTACGATATTGCCCGCCATGTGGATCTATTGGTGGGTGTTGCGCCGACCATGAATCTGGAGTGGATTCAAAAGATCGACCGGGACACAAAGCTGCGCGGCTACTCTCAGGAAGCGGTGATTGACACTATCTTGGGCCGTATGGATGACTATGTGCGCTATATCCAGCCACAGTTTTCCCGTACCCATATCAACTTCCAACGGGTGCCCACGGTCGATACGTCCAACCCCTTTGAAGTGCAGGATATTCCGACCGATTCGGAGTCGTTTGTGGTCATCCGTTTCCGCGACCCTTCAACCGTCGATTTCCCTTGGTTGCTGGCGATGATTAAAGACTCCTTTATGACCCGCCCGCATACCCTGGTGGTGCCCGGCGCTCGTATGTCATTGGCGATGGAACTGATTCTGGCACCGCTGGTTCGCCACTTACTGTCGCAGCGCCGTTTTCGCTAACGGGGTAAGCGGGGCTGCCTTTTATCGATAATAAACGCGCCAAACCTAAGGAGGCCGCGATGGAGTGCCTGTTCTGCAAAATTATTAACCGCGACATTCCCGCTGATATCGTGTTTGAAGATGAGCACGTGCTGGCGTTTAACGACATTAGCCCTCAAGCGCCGACCCATCAGCTTATTATCCCTAAAAAGCATATCTCGACGCTTAACGATATTACCGCCGACGACCTAGCCCTCGTAGGCCGCTTGCAGCACACCGCCGCGCAGCTTGCTAAGCAGCAGGGGTTTGCCGAGGATGGCTACCGTGTGGTGATGAACTGCAACGAAATGGGCGGGCAGACCGTCTACCATATCCATATGCACTTAATGGGTGGGCGCGAGTTTACCTGGCCCGCAGGCTAAACTGTCTCGCCGACCAACGGTAAACAGCCATCCATAAAAAAAGCCCTGCGGCGGGAAACGCCAGCAGGGCTTTTGCATTGCATAACGCCTAAAACATTAGGCGTCGATGCGCTTGTACTTCATGCGCTTGGGCGTGTCATTACCGACGCGTTTCTTGTGATCTTCTTCGTATTCGGTGTAGTTACCGTCGAAGAACACCACTTCTGAATCGCCTTCAAACGCCAGAATATGCGTGGCGATACGATCCAGGAACCAACGGTCGTGAGAAATCACCATGGCACAGCCAGGGAAGGCGAGCAGGGCTTCTTCCAGGGCGCGCAGGGTTTCGATATCCAGGTCGTTAGAGGGCTCATCCAGCAGCAGCACGTTAGCACCCTGTTTTAGGGTTTGCGCAAGCTGCAGGCGGCCACGCTCACCACCGGAAAGCTCATCCAGACGCTTCTGCTGGTCGTTGCCTTTGAAGTTAAAGCGACCAACGTAGGCTCGCGAAGAAACTTCATAGCCATTGATATTAAGAATATCCTGGCCATCGGACACTGCTTCCCAGACAGTTTGCTTGTCGTCTAGGGCGTCGCGCAGCTGTTCAACGTAGGCAATGTCGACGGTTTCGCCGATTACCACTTCGCCAGCATCCGGCTGCTCTTTGCCGGTTACCAGCTTAAACAGCGTCGATTTACCGGCACCGTTACCGCCCACAATACCCACAATCGCCCCTGGGGGAATAGTAAAGGAGAGATCCTGGTAGAGCAGTTTTTCGTCAAAGCGCTTGGTAACGTTGTGGAACTCGATCACTTTGTCACCCAGGCGCGGGCCAGGCGGAATGTAGATCTCGTTGGTCTCATTACGCTTCTGGAAATCGCCAGACTGCATCTCTTCAAAGCGGTTAAGGCGCGCTTTGCTCTTCGCTTGGCGGCCTTTGGCGTTGCTGCGCACCCACTCAAGCTCTTGCTTGATGGCTTTCTGACGAGACGCTTCCTGTTTGGCTTCTTGGGTCAGGCGCTGCTCTTTCTGCTCAAGCCACTGGGAGTAGTTGCCTTCAAACGGAATACCTTGGCCGCGGTCCAGCTCAAGAATCCAGCCCGCGACGTTATCCAAGAAGTAACGGTCGTGGGTAATCGCAACGACAGTGCCGTTGTAGTCATGCAGGAAGCGCTCCAGCCACGCCACGGATTCAGCATCCAGGTGGTTGGTGGGCTCGTCCAGCAGTAGCATGTCCGGGCTTGAGAGCAGCAGGCGGCAAAGCGCCACACGACGACGCTCACCACCAGAAAGGTTGCCTACTTTGGCATCCCACGGCGGAAGGCGCAGCGCTTCTGCGGCTACCTCCAGCTTACGCTCAAGGTTGTGGGCATCGGCAGCTTCAATGATGTTCTCAAGCCGTGCCTGCTCGCTGGCCAGGGCGTCAAAGTCGGCATCGGGTTCGGCGTAGGCAGCGTATACCGCGTCTAGTTTTTCCTGCGCCTCTTTGATGGCGCCTAAGGCCTCTTCGACGGTATCCCGAACGTTTTTCTCGTCGTCCAGCTGCGGCTCCTGGGGCAGGTAGCCCACGTTGATGCCGGGCATCGGACGAGCTTCACCTTCAAACTCTTTATCGACACCGGCCATAATGCGCAGCAGCGTGGATTTACCGGCACCGTTTAAGCCCAGTACACCGATCTTGGCGCCAGGGAAGAACGAGAGCGAAATATCCTTGAGAATTTGCTTTTTGGGCGGCACTACTTTGCCAACCCGATTCATGGTGAATACGTATTGCGCCATGGAAATCCGTTAGGTTGTGGTAAAAGCGAGACCAGCAAATCTGCTGGCTTGGTGCACAGATGATAGTGCCCAGCGCGGCTAAAGGCCAGCAAAGCAGTGGGGCACGCGTGGAGTGGTCAAGCCGCAAAGATAAGGGGCACTCATTTGGGTGCCCCTCGGGTATGTCCACCTTGAAAACGCTTAACAGATTGGCAAGGCGCTACTCTTCTTCGTCCCAGTCATCTTCAATCGCGCGCTGTAAGCGACGCTCTTCAAGCCACGCTTCTACCTGACGGCGAGCGCGCAGGGTATCCGCTTTACTGGGTTTGCTTTTACCGTAGTGATCGTCGTTGACTGCATCCAAGTTATCAAACTCGTCAGCATCAAGCCCATCGTTGGTGTAGGTTTCACGATTTAAGGGGTCACGGCTCATGGTATGCCCTCCAACCCAAGCCGGCGCACCGGCATCACAACGGCTCCTTACCTAACGAAAGCAAAGTAAGAAGCGCCTAACGCTAAACAAGCGCCTAGCCGCTATATAACGCCACTTGGATTGAAGTTCAAGCCCTATCTTTGTTTTTATGATGACAAATGTTTATTTGGCGTTTTCTTGCTGATTTTTTAGCGCTGACAGTGCCAATTGGGCCTCAACGCGTTCGGTCACATCTTTCTGAACGCCGATGTAGTACATCAAGTTGTCGGCTTCGTCATAAACTGGCGTAATTGACAGCTCATTCCAGAACATAGTGCCGTCTTTACGGTAGTTACGCAGCACTTCCCGCGAGGGGCGGCCATCCTGTAACGCTTCGCGGATCGACGATAGCGCATCCTGGTCGCGGTCTTCGTTTTGCAGAAAACGGCAGTCGCGATACAGAATTTCATCCGCACTGTAGCCCGTTAAGCGCTCAAAGCCCTTGTTCACGTAAATCAGGATGTTTTCGTCACCTTCCTGCTCCGCAACGACGATGCCATCTTCAGAAGCGTCAATAATGCGCTCAAGTAACTCCGGGTTGATCAAGGGAGATCGTTTCATCAATGGATTCCTGTTGCTTTCGTTCTTTCGTAGCCATGGCGCTGTTGATCAGCGCGGGGCTCTCTTACTGCAGGACGATGCGGAATTTCACACTACCGAATAGAGGTAGAATAGCAAAAAAACAGCTCTCTACCGCCAACTGCTGCCCATCATGGCGAGCGTTGCGGTGCTTTGCAATCAACAACGCTATTCGGCTTCCGGTAACCGCTGTGCGCTGAACATCGCCCCCACTGCCGTGAGCGCCAAGACCACCAGCAACATGGCGCTTCCTAGCCATTGCGCCAACGCGCCGATAATACCCCCGACAACCAGCATCAGTACGCCCGTAAGCGTATTGGAAAGCGCTACGTAAAGGGCGCGATTGTCTTGGCTGGCAATATCCACCAAATAGGTTTTGCGACCCAGGCGAACACCGTGATGCACAATCACCAATAGCGCATAAATCGCGGCATAGGGTAAAACGCTCTGCGTCCAGTCACCCGGCAACCAAGCTAAGGCCGCGCCTAATAGGCAGCACAACACCGTACCCACGGCAGCGTCGCGCATGACCCGGCGGCTGGACTGATCCGCGCGTTTTCCCCATATCGGGCTTGCCACCATAGCGGCTAGGCCGGATACCACCACTAAAATGCCCTAGGCCGCCCAGCTCGGTTCCGCTCTGCTGCTGGCCGAGTAGCGCCAGGTAAGGCAGCGCCAGCGCGCTTGAAAGTAGCAGGGCCCTAGCGACATTGAAGTGTAAAAAACGTGCGGTCTTCACGCAGTAGCGATAGCCCCAACTTAATGCTATCCCAGGCGTTTTCGCCGCCCTCGATGGAACCTGGCACCTCTTTAATGCGGGCTGCGCACAGCGCATTGAGTAACCAGCCAGCGGCCGCTACGCCAAGCAGTATGGCCAATGCCAAATTGCCGGGGCGGTCACCGAACCACATCAATACACCGCCGGCAACCAGCGTTGCACCACCCGCGACGCTGCCGCTCCAGCCCATCAAAGTGCCTCGGCGGCGCTTGGCGATGGTTTTGCCGAGCACGTCCTTGGTAGCAATGGAGGAGAGCCCCCGTGCCAAGGAGAGCATGACCAACGCGGCCAACACCAACAAGCCGCCGATAGCCCCGCTGCCTATCAGGGCCAGTAACGCCAAAGCAATAGCCGCCACCGCCTGCAGCACGGCCCCCACCACCCACACCCACTTGCGCTGGGGCTTTAGGCGAATAAAGCCAGCCACAAACAGCTGGGGGAGGAGGGCGCCTGCTTCACGAATCGGTACTAATAACCCCACCATCCATACCGGAGCGCCGATAATACCCAGCAGCCAGGGCAGCACTAAGCGGGCGCTCGACAGCTCATCCGCTAACTTATTACCTAACGAAGCGAAAAGGTGCAGGAAAAAGTTGTGCGGCTGCTCTTGGCAGGCATCGTCAGGTATATCGTCGCACATACGGCTATCGTCATCGCCTGTCAGCCACTCGTATAACTGCGTCTGTGAAACTTCCGGTTGAGCCATGTCGGTTCCTTGGCGATTGCTAATTTAAGATGACAGAATGCCTACTTAGGATGCCACACTGTATTTTAAAACCTGTATTTAAAAAGCCCTGTGTTCCAAAAGCCTGTGCTTTAAAAACCTGCGTTTCAAAGGAACGGATAGATAAGGACTCAAAAAGATGACCCGCATTCACATTCGCTACTGTACCCAATGCCAGTGGCTGTTGCGTAGCGCCTGGTATGCCCAAGAACTTCTCTCCACGTTTGGCGAGCAGCTAACAGAGGTCGCGCTCTCCCCCTCCCACGGCGGTACGTTTGAGATCTGGTGTGGCGACACGCTGCTATGGGAGCGCAAGCGCGATGGTGGCTTTCCCGACATCAAAACACTCAAGCAGCAAGTGCGTGACCAGATCGACCCTGCGCGCGACCTGGGGCATATCGACCGATGACCCAAGACCAACAGGCGATGCTGTATGGATTGGGCGCTGTAGCGCTGTGGTCGACCGTTGCCACCGCCTTCAAGGTAGCCCTTGCATGGATGAGCCCCCTGGAGCTGATGTGGATAGCGGCGCTAGTTTCCTGGCTGTTGATGGGCGCACTGGTCTTCAAACAGGGCAATATGGCGCTAGCGCTGCGCCAAGGCTGGCGAACAGCGCTCTGGGCCGGGCTAATGAACCCCGTGGCTTATTACTTAGTGCTATTTGCCGCCTATGACCGGCTGCCGGGCCAAGAGGCCATGGCGCTGAACTACACCTGGGCGCTTGCCATGGCGTTTCTGGCAGTGCCGCTGCTGGGGCACCGCTTAACTCGTCTGGATGTGGCGGCGGGGTTGGTGGCCTATAGCGGCGTTTGGGTAATTGCTACGCGGGGCAATGTCTTCAATGTGGCGTTTGAAGACCCTTTGGGCGTGCTGCTGGCGCTCTCATCAACCCTGTTGTGGGCACTCTACTGGCTGCTCAACGCGCGGGATCAACGACAACCCTTGGTAGGCCAGTGGCAAAATTTTAGCGTTGGGTTACCGGTGCTAACCATGCTGTTACTGCTTGGCCCCGGCGTGCAATGGCATGGCTGGCCTGCGCTAGGCGCAGGCGTTTATGTCGGCCTGTTTGAAATGGGCGTAGCCTTTGTACTTTGGCAACTGGCCGTACAAAAAGTGTCCCGCACGGCTAAAGTCTCTAACCTGATCTTCCTATCCCCGCCGGTATCGCTGCTGCTGCTTTATCTTGTAGTTGGAGAGCCAATGCTCCCCTCCACGCTGGTCGGATTAGTGCTTATTTTATGCGGGCTTGGAATACAGCAACTGCCAGGTAAACGAGAAAAGCGCGCAGCCTAAAGATGGGTTAAATCGTCAACCTACGACCTCTTTGTGTAATAACGCCATGCTATTAGGTATTATTGACATCCTCCCCTCCCTCAGCTTGCGCTGCCGTCTAGCGACGGAAAGGAAGGGGGTTCCCAGGTTGTTACCTTCCTGGTTTCTGCTTCCAAGACGATTGCCCGAGGGAATGGCTTGGTTATCGCCGTAAAAGTCCCACAGTGGGGATTTTTACGGTGGCGAACCAACTCATATCCCCCAGGTCTCACATCGTCTCCACAGACGTAACTTTCCGAGTGCCCCTCGGTAGGTCGTGTCGACGTGAGTAGTATAGCACTGTGCAAATCATCAGCAAGGGCATCCTGCGGATGCCGCGCTATCCATCCGCTCACTAAAAGTAAGCGGTTTTTCGCGCTGATTGATAATGTATGTGGACCGCAGGAAGCCACCGTGCCCAACGCCAACCGCCGCAAGCTGCCTATTGGCATCCAAACGTTTTCAGATATTCGGGAAGGAAATTATTACGGCAGAGCGCTTGGTCAGATCAAACACAAAGGCAATGTTTTATGCTGCTGGTTCTTCTTGGTGTGGTTTTGCCGTCAAGTCCATACCCAGTGCACGCATGACGGCCAACATCGTCTTCAGCGTTGGGTTGCCTTGCTCGCTGAACGAACGATAGAGCTGCTCACGGGAGAGGCCGGTTTCGCGAGCAAGCTCTGTCATTCCTTTAGCGCGCGCTACGATACCCATCGCTTTAGCAACATAAGTGGCATCTCCGGTTTCCAGCGCATCAGCGAGAAAGAGCGCGATGGCTTCATCGTTCTCTAAGGCTGCTGCTGGGTCATAGTCGTAAATCTTATCGCTCATGATTCCTCCCATTCTGCTGCCAGACGCTGCGCTGTATCGATATCGTTTTGCTGAGTGCTTTTATCGCCACCACACAACAGGATGACAAGCTCATTACCGCGTTGTTTAAAATAGACACGATATCCTGGGCCATGATGAATACGCAGTTCACTGATGCCTTGACCAACGGGTTTTACATCGCCAGTCAATCCGTTGGCCAGCCTGAAAATACGGGCGGCAATCAGTGCTTTGGCGCGCGAATCGCGGAGCTTGCGTTCCCACCGTCGGTAAGTGTCGGTTTGTTTAATAGCGAGCATAAAGATATTGTAGTTCTTAGACTACATGCGTGCAAGGCATGAAAAAATGGGGTTGCCCAGCGAGTCAGTGCCGTGCGCAAAGTATACTACTGAGAAGAAGCCTGATACGTCTCTTCCAGCATGGATTCAAGCTCAGGCCATACGTTATCTAGGATAATGGGTTGGGCCTCGGCAGTGGGGTGAATACCATCGCTCTGCATCAGCTGTTTATTAAGCGCGATATCTTCCAGCAAGAAGGGCACCAGCGGAATATCGTACTCATCCGCGAGCGAATGAAAGACACTGGTAAATGCATCGCGGTAGGCTTGACCGTAATTAGGCGGAATATCGATACCCAGCAACAGTACCTCAGCATCGGCTTGTTGGCTCTGCTCAATCATGGTGGCGAGATTGGCGCGCATTTGGGCCGGTGGTAAACCGCGCAGGCCATCGTTGCCGCCCAGCTCTAAAAGAACGATACCCGGCTGCTGCTGTCCGATAATATCGGCAAATCGCTGGGCACCGCCTGAGGTGGTCTCGCCGCTAATGCTGGCATTGACGACGTGCGCTTCACCGTCAAGGCGCTCTGCCAGCAGCGTGACCCAGCCCTGCTCCTGCTCAATACCGTACGCCGCGCTCAAGCTGTCGCCCATCACGAGGAGCGTTGGTAGGTGCTCTTCAGACGTGTTGGCGTATAAAGGGGCAGCACCCAAGAATATGATCAGCATGACGGCGCTAGACACACCACGCCGGGTGGCCGTTTGCCCCCGCTGAAAGGCCAGTGTCTGACGAAACAGTTTTTGAATTGCTTGTTTTTGAATTGCTAAAGGGAATCCACGTTTCATGCCTCACTCCTCTGACCCAATATCCAATACCACGACCCAAGATGCGGCTTCGTCCAACACCGACTCATCAGCGGCCCAGAAGGTTCCCCATGAAGCGGTGAGCCAGCCAGTGCTGCACGCGGAAAAGCTGGCCAAACGAGTGACCAGCGGTGAACGCACGCTAACCATTTTACACGACCTGTCGTTAAGCGTGGCGGCGGGGGAGAGCGTGGCTATTTTGGGTAAAAGCGGGGCGGGTAAGTCGACGCTGCTAGGCCTGTTGGCCGGGTTGGATACGCCCAGCGACGGTGAGTTGACGCTTTTCGGCCATGCGCTGAGCCGCCTGGATGAGGATGGCCGCGCCGCACTGCGGGCAGGGCGAGTGGGGTTCGTGTTCCAAAACTTTCAGCTGTTGCCGACCCTCAGCGCGCTGGAAAACGTGCTGCTGCCGCTAGAGCTCTCTCCACGGGCCGGAGAAACCCGTGCTGCCCAGCAGTGGTTGGAGCGTGTAGGGCTTGGCGAGCGGACTTCCCACCAGCCCAAACAGCTCTCTGGCGGTGAACAGCAGCGTGTCGCCATTGCGCGTGCCTTCGTGACCGACCCTGAGCTGGTGTTTGCCGACGAGCCGACTGGCAACTTGGACCCGGATACCGGCGCGCAGATCATCGACCTGCTCTTCACGTTGAATAAAGAAGCGGGCACGACGCTGATTCTCGTCACCCACGACCATGCCTTAGCGCGCCGCTGCGACCGCTGCCTGCGCCTCACTAACGGCCAGCTCGTCCCGTTCGAGCCAGCCCCAGCCAACAGCGGGGAAGGCGATGAGTGATATCAACTGGCGTTTGGCTGCTCGGAGCTTAAAGCGCGACCTTCGCGCGGCGGATGTGCGGGCGCTGTTTGTCGCGCTGGTACTGGCGGTGGCCGCGTCCACCATGATTGCCTTCTTTCTTGATCGTTTGGAGCGTGGCCTTGAGCGCCAAGCCGGGCAGATGCTGGGTGGCGATTTAGTGCTCGAACAGCGCGACCCTTTCCCTGAAGAGCTGCGCAATACGCTAGAGCAGGCGGGCTTTACGCTGAGCGACCAAGTGGATCTGGTCTCCATGATCAGCCAGGGGGAGCGCTTCCAGCCCGCCAGTCTCAAAGCGGTGGATGACGTGTACCCGCATTACGGTGTTTCTCACGTAGATAGGGGAAGCGGGGTTGAGCAAATCGCCTCTGGCCCACCTGCAGGCGAAGTCTGGGCCGACCCACGGCTAGCCGAGCTGATCGATATCGAGATTGGCGACCGCGTGCAGGTGGGGCAAACGGAGCTGACTATTAGCGGGATTATCGAACGCGAAGCGGACCAGTCCGCAGGTTTTGGTAACTTCAACCCGCGCTTGATGCTCAATACCGCTGACCTTGAAGCCACCGGCTTAGTACAGCCAGGGTCGCGCATTGAGTTTGAACTGCTGGCTGCCGGGCCGCCCGCCGCGTTAGATCAGGTGCAAGGCTTGTTGGCACAGCTAAGGCGCGACGGCGTAGAGGTGCGTGATGTGCGGGTAGACCGCCCGCAGTTGGGTAACGCCCTGCAACGTGCGGAAAGCTACTTAGGCCTTGCCGGGTTAGCTGCGGTACTGTTGGCTGGGGTGGCGGTTGCTATGTCGACCCGCCGCTACGTAGAGCGTCACCTGGATACTGCTGCGCTGCTGCGCTGCTTTGGGGCCAGCCAGTATCAGCTTGTGACAATTTTCAGCCTGCAACTCATTGGGCTGGCATTAATGGCCTCCCTCATTGGTGCGCTGCTGGGCTTGGTCGGCCAAGCGGTGCTGCTGTGGCTATTGACTAGCTTTCTGCCCATGACGCTGCCACCCCCTGGCATTATGCCGCTGTGGCTCGGCATCTTCACCGCGCTGGCGGTGCTGGTCGGGTTTGCAGGCCCAACGCTGCTGCGTATCAAGCAGGTGAGCGCGCTTAAAGTCCTGCGGCGAGAGCTGGACCCGCTACCGCCCGCCGCTTGGCTGGTGGTGGGGGTGGCCAGCATCGTATTTGGCGGCCTGCTGTGGCTCTATTCAGGCAGCTTCCCTCTTGCCTTGGCGCTTCTGGTGGGTGGCTCGGCTTTACTGGCGCTGCTGTGGGGCGTGAGTTCTTTATTGCTGAATGGTTTGCTTCGCGCTGTGCAGCGCCTTAAGGGCGGCGGCGAGTGGGTTCAGGCATTTCGCTTGGGCGGGCGTCAACTGGCCCGCCGCAAGCAGGCGGGGCTTGGCCAACTGCTGGCATTTTCGGTCACGTTTTTTGCCATGGCGATGATCGTCCAGGTGCGTGGGGATCTGCTCATTACTTGGCAAGATCAACTGCCAGAAGACACCCCCAACTACTTTGCCATCAACATTCAGCCCGGCGAGCGGGATGCGTTCGAGCAAGCGGTGGCACCTCGGGTCGATACCCAAAGCACCCTTTACCCCATGGTGCGTGGGCGTATTACCGAGATTAACGGACAAGCGCCCAGAGATGCGGTGCCCGCCGATGCCCGAGGCGACAACTCGCTGCGCCGTGAACTTAACCTGACGTGGCAATCCGAACTACCCGAAGGCAACCAAGTGGTCGCAGGGCAGTGGTTTGCCCCCGCCAGTGAGCCAGAAGGCTGGATGAGCGAAGTGGACGCGACGCCTTCTAGCGACTCAGAAACTGTTCCCATTTCGGTGGAGGATGGTTTGGCTGAGCGTCTTGGTTTGGGCTTAGGGGACGAAATCACATTCGCCGTAGGCAGCGACAGCATCAAAACGCGCATCGAAAGCCTGCGCAGCCTGAACTGGGACAGCTTTAACCCGAACTTCTTCGTGATCTTCTCGCCCGGCGTGCTGGAATCGTTCGGCCATAGCTTCATCACCGCTTTCCATCTGCCAGACGAAGAGCAGGGCTTGGTGCGCGAGCTGGTTAGCGACTTCCCCGGCGTCTCGCTGCTCAACGTAGATGCCATCCTAGGGCAGGTGCGCGATGTATTGACCCAAGTGACTCGCGCGGTAGAGCTTGTGCTAATTCTGGTGCTGTTGGCGGGCGTGAGTGTGCTCTACGCCGCGCTCACCGCCAGCCGCCCGGTACGCGCCCACGAGAGTGGCCTGCTGCGGGTGTTTGGTGCAGGCAACCGGATGATCTCCCGCGTGCAAGGGGCTGAATATGCCTTGCTCGGGTTTGCCAGTGGCCTGCTAGGGGCGGTGCTTGCAGAGCTAGCCACCGCCGCACTCTACCTCTACTGGCTCGATTTAACCCCACGCCTGCACCTCGGCCTATGGCTAGCACTCCCCATCGGCGGCGCGCTGCTGATAGGTATCATCGGCCACGCGCTCTCCTACAGCCTACGACGCCAAGCCCCCGCCGCCAGCTTAGGGCTGCTAGGTGAAGCTTAATCTACAGCCTTGACATCCTCCCCTCCCTCAGCTTGCGCTGCCGTCTAGCGACGGAAAGGAAGGGGATTCCCAGGTTGTTACCTTCCTGGTTTCTGCTTCCAAGACGATTGCCCGAGGGAATGGCTTGGTTATCGCCGTAAAAGTCCCACAGTGGGGATTTTTACGGTGGCGAACCAACTCATATCCCCCAGGTCTCACATCGTCTCCACAGACGTCACTTTCCGAGTGCCCCTCGGTAGGTCGTGTCGACGTGAGTAGTATAGCACTGTACAAATCATCAGCAAGGGCATCCTGCGGATGCCGCGCTATCCATCCGCTCACTAAAAGTAAGCGGTTTTTCGCGCTGATTGATAAAAACTCCCTCCTACAGCAGTTTATCGGGGCATTGCCGAAGGCAGGTGTAGGAGGGCACCTGATTAGGCGATGAAGACACGATTGTGGGAGGCCAATTTATTGGGCGACGGCGGCGCCAGCCGCCCTTAGCCTGCCGAGGCACCAGTGCCCTCATCATCGCGAGCTAAAGCTCCCTCCTACAACAAGCCTGATCGATTCCAAGTAATGTGCCCCCACCGTGGGAGGCCAATTTATTGGGCGACGGCGGCGCCAGCCGCCCTTAGCCTGCCGAGGCACCAGTGCCCTCATCATCGCGAGCTAAAG
>NZ_LVIA01000050.1:0-4827 GCF_001596805.1 Halomonas sp. KX33721
CTCCAAGGGCGGCTACTCGTTCTTTGACCCTTCTCAGGACGAGTACAACATGCGCCGCACGATCTATGCCGACAGCGAGGGCCGGTACACCGCGCGTAGCATTATTCCCTCCGGCTACGGCGTACCGGAAGGGCCCCCACCGATGTGGTGCTCAAGTCCCTCGGCCGCCACGGCGAGCGCCCGGCGCATATTCACTACTTTGTCTCTGCCCCGGGCCACCAGCACCTGACCACCCAGATCAACTTAGCCGGCGACCCCTACACCTTTGATGACTTCGCCTTTGCCACCCGCGAAGAGCTCGTCGTGCCCGCCGAGCGGATTGAAGACCCGGCTGAGATTGCCAAGCGTGAGCTGGACGGCCCCTTCGCCCAGGTGGTGTTCGACGTGGAGTTGGCACAAACCGACGCTGCCGAGCTACAAGTTCGCCACGCCCGCCCCCGGGCCAAAGAAGACGAACACGACCTCGCCAGCCAACTGGCCGGTACTGCTAAGGTTTAATGCAGGCTGAAGGCGCTGTATGTAAAGGAATAAGTGGCTAAGTTTTAGTATGTTTTAAAGGAGAGCTTTAAATGGCAACAACAACAATCAAAGCCGCTGTTGCACGTAATACCGGTGCTCCTCTTACCGTTGAAACGCTTGAGCTTGATGAGCTGAAAGATAACGAGGTAAGGGTAGAAATGGTCGCCACAGGTATCTGTCATACCGACGCTATTGTTAGAGATGGCATTTACCCTACTCCCTTGCCTGCTGTGTTGGGGCATGAAGGCGCAGGCGTGGTTACTTCGGTAGGTAAAACCGTTAAGCGTGTCAGTGTTGGGGATCACGTAGTACTCTCTGCTGCCTATTGCGGTGCTTGTAAACAGTGTCGAGCTGGCCGAATGGCTTATTGTGAAAACCTCTTTGCTGAGGATTTTGGTGGTCGCCGCAGAGATGGTTCGACATCCCTATCGTGTTGTGGTGAACCTATTTCCTCTCATTTCTTCGGGCAGTCCTCTTTTTCGACATATGCCAACGTCGTGGAAGAGAGTGTGGTGGTTATTGACAAAGATGTGCCGTTAGAGCTGATGGGCCCACTGGGTTGCGGGCTGCAAACAGGGGCTGGCGCGGTTCTTAATGAGATCAAACCAGAAGCGGGTTCATCATTAGTTGTCTTTGGTGTTGGGGCAGTTGGTTCAGCGGCCATTATGGCGGCTAAGGTTGCAGGCTGTACGACGGTGATTGCCGTTGATATTCATGACTCACGACTAGAGTTGGCGCTTGATATCGGCGCTACGCATGTCATTAACTCCAGCAGTCGCGATGTTGCCGAAGAAATTAAAATGATGACTGACGGAGAGGGGGCTCAGTACGCGATTGATACCACCGCGATCCCTGCTGTAACGAAGAAAGCAGCTGAAACGCTGGGGATTCGAGGTGTGCTTGTATTGTTGGGTGCGGCAGCACCTGGTACGGAAGTTCCCTTTGAAGTAGGTGCCTCTCTTGTGAAGGGGTGGACGTTTAAGACAGTAGTGCAAGGCAGTTCGATTCCGCAGGAATTTATCCCTCGATTAGTCAAACTATGGAAGCAAGGCCGCTTCCCATTTGACAAGCTAATTAAGTTCTATTCTCTCGACGATATTAATCAAGGCTTTGAAGACTCTAAGAAGGGGGTTGTTATTAAACCTGTTGTAAAGCTCAGGTAACCCTTTCTTATAGCTAAACTTACCCCCCCCCTGATGATTAAATAAAATGGAAACCATTATGACATCTGCTACTGACAATACGGTCAAAATAGGACACTTTATTAATGGTGAAATAACAGACGCCAGTGAGTATCGCAGCCATATTGACCCGGGCAAGCTCTCAGATGTTGTGGCCAGTGTTGCGGTCGGTACGGCTGATGATGCCGAGCAAGCCATCCAGGCCGCACATAAGGCTTACCTTTCCTGGAGAAAAGTTGAGCCGAGCGTACGTGTTGACATGTTGATGAAAGCTGGCGAGATACTGGGTGAGTGTACAGAAGACCTAGCGCCATTGCTCGTACGTGAACATGGTGGCGTTCTTTGGGAGGCACAGACTGACTTTGCGCTGGGTAAGGGCGTGCTTCAGCATACGGCGAGCCTTGCAGAAGCCTTCCTTGAGCCGGTTAATATTGATGACGACCAATGTACGATCCGCGTTGAAAAGCAGCCAAGAGGCGTCGTAGCCGCTATTGTTCCCTGGAACATGCCAGTGGTATTAACGATGATGAAGTTGGCACCAGCCCTGGCAACCGGTAACACTCTAGTGCTAAAGCCTTCTCCCTTTGCCTCTGCGGCGTTAACCATTGCACTCCAACGTATGGCAGCGGTCTTTCCACCGGGTGTAATCAATGTGGTGCATGGCGACATTGAGGTGGGTGAGACGCTGACCACCCATCCTCTAGTGCGTAAAGTTGGGTTTACGGGTGGTACCGCGACTGCTCGTGCGGTTATGAAAAGCGCCGCCGATTTGATTAAGAACCTCACCCTGGAACTGGGCGGTAACGATCCGGCAATTGTGCTGGATGATGCTGATATCGAGAAGACATTGGATCGTATGTTATCCGGTATCTTTACACGCTCTGGGCAGATTTGTTTTGCCGTTAAGCGAATCTATGTGCCGCGCGCTATGTATGATCAGTTTGTCGATGCTTTATGCAACCGGGTTAGTGAGTTTGTAGTGGGCCACGGTTTGAGCGAGGGAGTCAATTTTGGCCCGTTGGCAACGGAGGCGCAATATCAGAGTGTGCGCAAGCTCATTGATATCGCAAAGGCGTCTGACGCCCAGGTCGTTGAGTTGGGCCGCATGGCCGACGGGGTCGATAAAAATAATGGCTATTATATGTTGCCGCACGTTGTTATTGGTGCTTCCCACACCGACCAAGTGAGCTGTTGCGAGCAGTTCGGACCAGTAATTCCTGTGATTGCCTATGACGACGAGGAGCAAGTGATCGAGTGGGCGAATGATACCGATTACGGTCTAGGTTCTTCTGTTTGGACTTCAAATAGTGAACATGGCTTCCAACTGGCAACTCGAATTGAAGCAGGCAGCACCTTCATTAACAGCCACTCCTTCGAATCGCTAGATCTACGCATGCCGTTTGGTGGTATTAAGCTTAGTGGTATCGGGCGTGAATTCGGTGAAGCGGGTATGGCTGAATACGTAGAAGAGCATGCTATTCGCCTGCTTAAATAAAATATTAGCCTAAGTTATTTTAATAAGAATAAAAGGTGAAAAAATGAAAGCGAAAAATAAGATGCTGTTGCCAGTATGCGGATTTGGCCTGTTGATGGCAGGCCAGTTTGCAATGGCTGAAGAGAGTGATCCTGTAAAGCTAGGCTTAATGCTGCCCTATACGGGGACCTACACGGCGTTAGGCGAGGCCATTACCAATGGATTAAAACTCGCTATTGAGCAAAATAATGGGCAACTTGGTGGCCGGGAAGTCGAGTATGTCCAGCTTGATTCCGAGGCTAATCCCTCCAAGGCTCCCCAGAATATGAGCCGTTTAGTCAACAGTGACGAAGTCGACTTTGTGATTGGCCCTGTTCACTCTGGTGTAGCCATGGGGATGCTTCGTGTGGCCAAGCAGACCGGTGCTATTACGATTATTCCCAATGCCGGGTTGGGAGCGGCAACTAATGAGCTTTGCATGCCCAACGTCTTCCGTACTTCTCATAATATGTGGCAGGACAGCTACCCTATGGGAAAAGTTGCCTATGAGCGCGGCTACCGCGAGATAGTAACGATTACCTGGGATTATGCTGGTGGTAAAGAAGATGTTGAGGGCTTTGAGGATGCATTTACTGAAGCCGGTGGCGAGATCATTGAACAAATTTTGGTTCCTTTTCCCAGCACTGAATTTCAGAGTTACTTGACGCAAATTGCCAGCCTCAGCTGACGCGGTTTATACCTTCTTTGCGGGTGGAGGAGGGGTAAGCTTTGTGCGCGACTACGCGGCCGCAGGGCTTAAGGAAAATATTCCCTTACTAGGCTCAGGCTTTATGACCGAAGGGAATTTGACTGCATTGGGAGATGCGGGTGAGGGCGTATTGACGACACTTCACTATGCCGAAACGCTGGTGAGTGAAAAAAATCAGAGTTTCGTATCCGCTTATCAAGAGGCGTACGGTGACATGCCTGATGCCTATGCGGTGCACGGTTATGACACTGGCGCCATGCTCATACAAGCACTTGATGCCGTAGAGGGTAATACCACTGATCGCGAAGCACTGATTGCAGCACTAGCCGCCGTAGAGTTGCAAAGCCCACGGGGACCATTGCGCTTCTCTAAATCACACCACCCCATCCAGAATATCTACCTGCGTGAGATTCGTAATGGGCGTCACGAGGTATTATCAGTAGCGCATGAGCTGCTTGAGTCTCCAGACGCTGATTGCCAGATGTGAATAGTTCTTAAAATATACCACTATTCTTATGTATAGCATGGTTAAATCTTATCGTTTTAGTCATGCTATTTTTGATTCTACACCCTAAGGGTTACCTGAATCCGTGAGACCGGCCCCCGGAAGCACTTCTAACCCACTGACCTGCATGGCAATATAGCCATTATCGCCATTCACCCAGACAGTGCCATGCCCAACATAAAGTTCCGCGCCAGTCGCCGCACCCTCACCAGCCACGCCGGGCTGTCCATCATCGGGCAATGCTTCGAGATCGCTGGCGTCGACAGCATCGACAGCCGCTTCCCCACCACGCTGGGCATGCGCACCAGTGACGTGATCAAGAGCTACCTGGGCCTGCTGTGTCTGGGCATGAGCGACTATGACGCTGTCGAGAACTTCCGCCGCGACAAGCCCTTCCAAC
>NZ_LVIA01000051.1:0-15107 GCF_001596805.1 Halomonas sp. KX33721
GGCAGGCCGAACAGGCCTCCCCAGGGTAAGACGCGCGACCTTCCTCCCATCTACCCGCCGCATCTACTTCCACATCTTCTGGATAGCTATTGGGCTTCGAGTTTCATGGCCCTCTCGCCCAGATGTGGCTGCCTCATATGCGGTTCCTGTTCGTCGGGCCAGGAGTTTGCCTACAGCTTCCTTCAGATTCCGCCTCACGACGAACACCCTTGCTGTTCAGCTAACGGTTCCCGCTATCAGGGTCCGTAGGGGACTTTCACCCCCAAGTCATCCGGCCAACCACCACGGCGGACCGGATAGCGCCTAATTGGCGCTGCGCGCCATGCCTGGCGCACCACCATAAGCGAGTAGGGTGAGGCGTCTCCGCCTCATCCCTCTCACAGAACCGTACATACGGACCACGTATACGGCTCATGCCATTAACTTACCCCGAATTCGGGGACAGTGATGCCGGTTCTGACCCTGGTCAGATCCAATAACCGTAAGTCATTATGCAGGTAGGCATTGGGGATCGCATGGTGGGCCAGCGGTGAAGCGGCATTACGCCAGCTTTGCATCTTGATGAACTTAAACGGCGGGCGATAGCCCAGCTGTTTCAGCCTCCGATGCAACCGGCCCGGCTTTTTCCACTGCTTGAGCTGGAGGCAACGTAACCGCCGCCTTAGCCAACTCATCACCTGCTTTAACACCCTCGCGCAGTTCGCCACCCGGAAGTAGTTGGCAAAGCCCCGTAACACCGGGTTCAGCTCACGTATAATGGCCGCGAGTCCGATGCCCCGGTTTCGCTTCGTCAGTGCTTTGAGCGTTTGCTTGAGTTTCACCACCTTCTTGTCCTGGATGCGGGTGTACTTCGTGTGGATCACCACGCCCAGGAACTTTACCCCGTCATCGCTGTGAGCGATGTGAGTTTTGGTGGCATTGACGGTCAGCTTCAGCTCATCTTCCAGGTAGCTTTGGGCCACCCGTAACGCATTCTCCGCGCCCGCTCGTGAACCGCTCAGGATCAGGATGTCATCCGCGTAGCGGACGATCCGGTGACCCCGGGCTTTCATGAACTGGTCGAAGGCGTCCAGATAGACGTTCGCAATCAGCGGGCTGATCACGCCGCCCTGCGGGCTTCCCAGCTCCGTTTCTTCAAGGTGGTACCCCACCATCACGCCGCTTTCCAGGAACTGGCGCAGCAGTGACAGGACACTGCCGTCCGTGATCCGTTGGCGGAACTGGCGGATGATCAGGTCATGGTTGAGCGTGTCGAAGCATTTCGACAGGTCCATGTCCACAACCCAGTCACGCCGGTAGCGGCGGATAAACAACTCCGCCTTGCCGATGGCGTGATGACCACTGCGTCCCGGACGATACCCGTAACTCGACGGGTGGAAATCCGGCTCGAAGATCGGTTCGATAATACGGCGCAGCGCCTGTTGTACAACCCGGTCCCGAACCGTCGGAATGCCCAGCAGACGCTCACCGCCGTCATCCTTGGCGATGGCTACGCGCCTGACTGGTTGCGCCCGATAGCGCTTTTCCTTCAGCTCGAGCAACAGGCACGACAGCTCCACCTCCAGATTCGCCTCAAACGCACTCAGGCTCTGCCCATCGATTCCGGCCGCGCCCTTGTTGCGTTTGATGTGTCTGAAGGCTTCATACAGGCGCTGTTTTGACAGCAATTGCCCGTACAGACTGTAGTATTTCCTCATGCCTGCTCATCTCTGTGGTGACGGCTTCGAGGGTCGGTCTGGCTGCTGGTCTGTTTCAGGCGATCCGTCCGGGTACTAGCGCTCTGGCAATCTGCCGCCACGGTATCGCTCTACTCCCTTGTTCGGAGAACACCAGAGCCACTGCGTTCCCGCAGCACCCCGATGCACGTCCCTGCCCCGTCGGGCAGCTTGTGAACGCAGCGTCCACCTGTTCGCTCGTCGTCCGTCACTCTCGTTAATGACTTCCGCCCTTCGCATCCGACCAGAGCTTTTGACCCCGACCGGTCCGCTGAACCTCCGCCAGCGGTCGTTCCGGTTTTGTCCTCCACGCTGTTACCAGGCTTCTCAGGCCGGAACTTCCTCACTACTACGGCTTCATCTGCCACCTCGCACCAACTGCGGCCTCGGCTTTCACCTTGCGCCACAGCCTCCGGCTTCGCCGGATTCGGTGTCAGGCTTCCCCGGTTACTGCACCGGCTCCCTGTTAACGATGCCACCCTCAAGCACAGCCCAGGTCTGACTGAGTATCGGGCGTCGCGCTATTTTGCACGCTAACCCACCTGGGCTGCCGAAGCAGGTTCACTTGCGTTGTGTACCGTTAACTTCCTATGGCTTCCTTCAGACCCCACCGTTGGCCAGTGACGCCCTTGCCAGTCGGATTGTCTTCCCCTCAGTCGGGGTGACGCCATCTTCTTTCAGATGGCCGGGTTTGCCGGCTTCGCCGGGCAAACAAAAAAACCGGCCCCAAAAGGGGCCGGTTCATTATCTACTACAGGTGTTACAACTTTAAGCTTGGTTTAACCAAGGCTTAGAAGTGGTAACGAGCGCCAGTCAGGTAGTAAATGTCGTCGCCGTCAGCGCGCTCAACGCTAACAGGGCCGTCGCCGCCACCGATGGTGACGTCGATGGACTGCTGGTCACGCTGGTTCAGCTCCAGGAACACGTCGAAGTTACTGGAGACTCGGTAGTAAGAACCCAGGGCCCATGCAGTACGGTCATCGCCATCAGCACCGTCTTCGCTTACATCGTAGATGTCAGCAGTGAACGCCCACGGGCCAGTGGTGTAAGTACCACCCAGACCAACTTTGTCGTAACCGTTGCCGAAACCTTCGTCGCTGTGCTCACGGCCTTCGTAGCCCAGGCGAACGGAGAACTGGTCGTTCACGTCGTAAGAACCGATCAGGCCGCCCAGCATTTCGCCGTTACCGCCGCCACGAACTACGTCTTCAACGAAGCCCAGACCTACAGTGAACGGACCTTGCTGGTAACGAACACCACCTTGCGGTGCAATTACGCTGCCTTCTTCACTTGTACCAACCACGTTGCCATCAGTATTCAGGCGTGGACCTGTTTCCTTCAAGCCACGCTCGCTGTAGTACTTCAGCTGCAGGAATGCAGTGAAACCTTGCAGGTCAGGCGTGTAGTAACCGATAGAGTCGCCGCGAGACTGCTTCGAATGACCAGCGAACTCTAGGTCACTATCAGCGAAGATGTAAACGTCGAACGGCTGAGATACGAACTGGCTGTAGAAGCTGTCAAAGTTACCAGCTTGGAAAGTACCGTACTGCTTGCTTTGCAGACCCAGGTAGCTCTGGCGAAGTTCGTTGAAACCACCATCGGTGGTGTTCTCATCACCATCAAAGCGCCATTCTAGACGACCGAAAGCCGTCAGGTCAGACGTCACTTCCTGGCTCATGCGCAGACCCAGACGAGAGAAGACGTCTACGAACTCAGGGCCGTTGTCGATTGCTTCGTTATCAGAGTTGAACTCGGGGCCGCCACCTTCGATACCCATGGCGATACGGCCGTATACGTCCAGACGAGTGCCGTCTTGGTCATATACAGTCGCTGCTTGAGCGGCAGCAGAGGCACCCAGGGCGCCAATGACAGCAGTCGCTAAAAGTGTCTTTTTCATGATATAGGTTCCTTTCACTAGCTTACTGTTTCGATCGTTATTACTGGCCTTCGTAGAAGCCAGCAAGTGGCTTGCGGGCCATGCTCTCAAAGAAGCCAGTAAGTGGCTTGCGGGCCATGCTCTTTTTCTCATCCGCCGGTTTTTCCCGGTGGTATGCGACATGTCCTCAACAAAGCCTTGTTATAGTCCAATGCTCGCAGGTCAAACTCTATACCGGGATTCCAGGGAACGCAATAGAAAAAAACAGTGTTTTTTTACGATTTGTGTTTTTTTATGGAACCCACAACACGGACTCGGGTCTCAGCGGCCTTCGAATTTTTGCTGCAAGCCTTTTAGTTTCTCTTCCATGCTAAGCGGTTTTTTCTGCTCACTTTTTTCTGGAACGGGCGTTCTCGAGGGGAGCTTCTCATCGTTTGGCGATGAGTTACTCGCGGCTGGCTGCGCTTTATTCGTGCGACTTTTCGCGGGGGGAGCCGGACGCTCCATTCGTTTTTTCGTGGGCGCTTCTTGTCGCCGCTCACTGGCATGTTTCGCGGCTTCTTTGTCCACCTTGCCGGCAGGCTGGCCATCTAAATCGACACGCTCTGCTCCTTCACGCATGGATTTGATATAACGCGGCAAATTGACGTAGTTGGCTAGCGCCCGACGGATCAATTTACTCGGCCAAGGCTCGCGCTCGGCCAAATCCTGGTGAATCCCCACTTTCAAGGGTTTGGTGTGCCCTTTGAAGAAGGCATGTGGGTAACGCTGATACCACTGCTTCAATAACGCTTGCGGCGAGGGTTGCGTGACGGCTTCTGGCGTTACTGGCTCGCTGACCGCCGCTGATACGTGCTCGGGCGCTTCGTTCGGCGCTTCTTCTGCCGCCGCGACATCGGTCTCGTGTTCAGCGGGCGATGCCGTAGGCTCCCCTGAGGCGCGAGTCGATAGCGCGGCTAGCTGCTGTTTCAACTGCTGATTCTCTTCGCGCAGCGCAATGAGTTCGGCCTTGTTTTGTTCGAGCCGTGTTTCTAACGTTTCTAGTAGATGCAATACGCTGGCGGCCATAACCCCCTCCTTTGACCCAAATCAGTCGCTGACACGCTCGTACACGACGAAGTCATAATTTGGCTGCCCTTCTGCGGGCTGCCCGGCGACTCGCTGAACTTCTTGCCACTCCTCCGTCGAGAACGCGGGGAAGTACGCATCGCCTTCCACTTCTATATCGACTTCCGTGATGTAGAGACGTTGGGCAAACGGTAAGGCTTGACGGTAAATCTCGCCGCCGCCCATGACCATGATTTCTTCCGCCGCCTCGATGGTCGCCTGCTGATCGGCAAGCGCTAACGCAGCCGGTAGCTCATGGCATACGCGCGTGCCTTCTGCACTAAACTGGGCATCCCGAGTCACGACGATATTGAGACGATTGGGCAGCGGCTTGCCAATGGAGGCGAAGGTTTTACGTCCCATGACCAGCGGCTTGGCCTGGGTCATACGTTTGAAGAATTTCAAATCTTCAGGCAAGTACCAGGGTAGCTTGCCATCGACGCCAATGACGCGATTCTTGGCCATGGCGACGATCATCGCAACGGGCACCAGCGGTTCATAGGCGGTGGCTTGCTGACTCATACGGCTACCTTTGCTTTGATATGCGGATGGGACGCGTAATTTTCGATCTGAATATCATCGAAGGTGAAGTCGAATAGGTTCGTGACCTCTGGATTGAGCACGAGCCTAGGCGGTGGCATGGGTGTGCGGGTTAGCTGCTCCTGCGCCTGCTCTAGATGGTTGCTATACAGGTGGGCATCTCCAAGCGTGTGAACGAATTCCCCCGGCTGTAAGCCCGTGACCTGGGCCACCATGCTCAGCAGCAACGCGTAACTGGCGATATTGAACGGCACGCCGAGGAAAATATCGGCACTGCGCTGGTAAAGCTGGCAGGAGAGTCGCCCGTTGGCGACGTAGAACTGAAACAGACAGTGACACGGCGGCAGCTTCATTTCATCCACTTGGCCTGGGTTCCAGGCCGAGACAATTAACCGCCGCGACTGCGGGTTGGTGCGAATTTGCTCTAGCACATTGGCAATTTGATCCACGCTGCCGCCCTTGGGGTGCGGCCAGCTACGCCACTGGTAGCCATATACGGGGCCCAGGTTGCCCTCTTCATCGGCCCACTCGTCCCAGATACGCACGCCGTGCTCTTTCAGGTAACCGATGTTGGTATCGCCCTTCAGAAACCATAGCAGCTCGTGGATGATGGAGCGCAGGTGCAGCTTCTTGGTGGTCAGCAGCGGAAACCCACGGGAAAGATCAAAGCGCATCTGGTGGCCAAACACCGAGCGCGTACCCGTACCGGTACGGTCACCGCGATCAACGCCCTGTTCGAGCACAGTGCGCATCAGGTCCAGGTAAGGCTGTTCAAGCGCAGGCAATTCGTTCGACGTGGTAAGCGAAGGCGTTGTAGCAGTCACAAAGTTTCCAGATTAACAGCGAGTATGAGGCTGTATTCTAGGCCGCCCTAAAGGCAACGTCTATGTTAAGGGTGGTGGGAGGGAGCTTTAGCTCGCGATGATGCAGGCACAAGTGCCTGCCCAGACAGTCGCCCAATGAAATTGGCCTCCCACAGGCAAGCTTGGGCGGCTACTCAGGCTAGCCTGAACCTCACTGGCTCTACCCAGCCACTTTGCTGCTGCAGGAAGGGGCTTCTTGTGGGAGGGAGCTTTAGCTCGCGATGATGCAGGCACAAGTGCCTGCCCAAACAGTCGCCCAATAAAATTGGCCTCCCACAGACAGGTTTAGGTGGATACTCTGAGCGCCACATCCGGATCATACCTTGGCGTCGATGGGCTTGCCTTTTGACCAGAGCATCAGGAGGAGTCCGAGAATAATCATGGGTAGGGTGAGGAGCATGCCCATGGTGAACCAGCCAAAGGCGAGGTAGCCGATGTGGGCGTCGGGCATGCGGACGAATTCGACCATGAAGCGGAAGACGCCGTAGCCCAGCAGAAACAGGCCGGAGATGAACCCGCGCGCACGAGGTTTGGCCGAGACCCACCAGAGGATGACGAACAGCACGGCGCCTTCCAATACGGCTTCGTAGAGTGCCGAGGGGTGACGCGGCTCTGGGCCCATGCCGGGAAAGGGCATGCCCCAGGGAAGCGAGGTCACGCGGCCGGGCAGCTCATGGTTGATGAAGTTGCCGATGCGCCCTGCCCCGAGGCCGATGGGCACGAGCGGGGCGATGAAGTCGGTGAGGGTGAAGAAAGCCAACTGCTTGCGGCGGGCAAATAGCCAGGCAGCCAGCAATACGCCCATCAAGCCACCATGGAAGCTCATGCCGCCATCCCACACGCGGAAGATCCAGAGCGGGTCGGCCATCCACTGTTCTAATCCGTAAAACAGCGCGTAGCCCAAGCGACCACCGGCGACTACGCCAATGGCACAGTAGAAGAGCAAATCGCCGATATCATCTTTAGTTAAGCCGATACGCGGTGCGCGCTTACAGCCCAGCCACCAGGCAGCGACAAAACCAACTACATACATTAGGCCATACCAATGTACTTGCAACGGGCCTAGGGAAATCGCGACAGGGTCTATCGTTGGGTAGTTGATCATTCACTTTCTCTAATCAAATAAAAGAAACGCTACAGTGTGCCAGAGCGCCATTACGCCAGTATGAAGCGCAATCCCACCACAGCGAGCAGAGCGGCAAAACAGAAACGCAGTGCATCGGCAGGCAGCACATGGGCCAAACGCACGCCAATACGGGCAAACGGTACGCTGGTGGCTACGATACCGATAAATGCTGGCCACATAACAAATCCGGTTGCCCAATGAGGCAAGTGCGGGTTCCCCCACCCCACCACGATAAAGGTCACCGCCCCTACCACTGCTATTGGTAAGCCACAGGCCGCAGAAGTTCCCACCGCTTGTGTCATAGTGGCACCGCAGCGAGAGAGCCAAGGCACTGTCATGGCACCACCGCCTATACCGAACAGCGCAGAAATCGCTCCAACTACGCCACCCGCAATGGACATTGCTACTTTTCTAGGGGCAATAGTGCCGGGTTTCGGCGTAAGCCCGATGACCATTTTGGTAGCTAATAGAAGTACGAAGACGCCAAAAAGCGTACCCAGCACGGTGCCCGACAAGTTATCAGCAATAAACACCCCAGCAATCGCGCCTAGCATTAAGCCGGGCAGCAAGGCCATAAACCAAGCACGATGCACGCTACCTTTACGAAAATGCCCAAGGGCTGAAGAAGCGCCGGTAATGACGATAGTGGCAAGCGAGGTGCCAACAGCAAGGTGCATAGTGATCTCAGGGGAAATGCCCTGTAGCCCGAAGGCAAACACCAGCACAGGAACAATAATGATCCCGCCACCAACCCCAAATAGCCCGGCCATCGTGCCAGCGACTGCCCCTAGCGCCAAGTAACTGGCTAAAATGGCTGCAAAGGTCATTGGCTCGGCCTCTCCAGGGCGTGAGGCAACCATTTATTAATCATGCTATGCAAGGTATCCGGTTGATAGGGTTTGGCTAGAAGGTCATCCATTCCAGCGGCTTCGTAGGTATCTCTGCCCGCGTTATCGACATTGGCGGTCAACGCAATCATCACACTGCGCTGCTTTTGATTTGATTGCTCAAACTTACGCCAACGGCGAGTCGTCTCAAGCCCATCGAGAGTGGGCATAAAAATATCCATAAAGACTAAATCATAAAAAGTGGACTGCTGGCGTTCTAGGGCTTGCTCACCGCTACTGACACCTTCCACCTTAAGGCCCTGGGACTCTAACATTTGCCGCGCCAGCATTAAGTTTACCGGCCCATCGTCAACGACCAATACGCGAGGCCGGTGCTCACCGCCCCCTGATAAATCGTCACTGCTTGTCTCATTCACACTCTGCTGCACGAAATTAGCTAATAGTGAGCGGATATCAGCAAGGCGTTCACGCAGGTGGGTAACGTTCTGGCGGCTGGTCTCAGACGCATCCTCCGTTAGCATGCTGCCAAGGTGCTCAAACAGGCTATCGGCTTCTCGTTGCATCAACGTTAGGTAGCCTGATTTAAGCCGAGACTCCTCTCTTGCCCGCTCCCTGCCTGCCATTAAATGTTTGAGTTGCTTCTGCTGGTGATGCAAGTCATCCAACAACGCTTGGTCACTCCTAGCATGACCATCCTGTGTGACCACATGACTCGCTTTATCAAGCGTTCGAATAACCCCTTCTAGCTGGTCGTTCGCCAGGGTAAGCCGCTGGCAGGGCTGTTCATCGGCCTTCGGCTCAACAAGCGCCGGTAAAGAGTTAAGGGCCACCCTCCTGCGCAGCTCGTCAATACGCTGCTCAAGCTCGCTAAGCCCCTGCGTGAAGAGTGTGTCCTTATACTTGCTCCGCGCTTTGATTAACATTAAAAAAAACGCCTACATTCATGCAGCTGCCCAACAGAAGGGCAAGCATTAGCCACACCGTGGTTGCCCATGACGCTTGGCTGGGTGACATTAGCCAGATAACGGCTCCTACCAACACACATAGCAGGACAAGCGCGGCCTGAACCAGTAATAATGGCCATAGAACTGGCCAGATAATGGCATTCCAGAAGTGCTCTCGCTGATAGCGTTGTGTCATTCGCGATGTCCCAGTTGGCAGGGCGTTAGGCTAGTAGAGATAGCCCGCATCATTAATCACGGCGCGAAAGTCAGTGTACGTCTCCACCGGAAGTGTGTCATGTCGCGCCACTTAAGTATGCCCCGAATAATGCCTATTATGAGTCATTTATGTGTTTAATTACGTTTCGTTGGTCACCCGATAGCCACACTCCTCTACGCTTAGCGGGTAATCGTGATGAGTTCCATGCACGCCCTACTGCCCCACTGAGTGCGTGGAGCGACAAAGCACTGCTGGGTGGCAGAGACTTGGAAGCGGGTGGTACATGGCTGGCAGCAAATCGATACGGCATTGTGGCGGCACTTACCAACGTACGCGATACCACCTTACCCACGCCCCCTAACGCGCCCAGCCGAGGCGAACTGGTGGCGGGGGTACTTAGCAGTGACAACCCCGCCGCATGGCTAGACACCATGGCGAGCCACCAAGCCGAGCGCTACGCTGGCTTTAATTTATTAGTCGCTACCACCCACCAATGCTGGCACCTGCACCGGGGAAGCGATGGCATATCCCTTGTTAATGTGCCGCCCGGGGTTCATGGGCTTTCCAATGCCAGTTTGAATACACCTTGGCCTAAACTACAGGCTGTACGTTGCGCTATGCAGGGTAGTAATAATCACCTATGGCGGCCCGCCACGCGACAGGCGCTGCAAAACCCAGGGCAAGCCGCCGATCACTTGCTACCCGATACGGGGGTTGGCGTTACTCTTGAGCGTCAGCTCTCAGCGGCTTTTATCGTCGGCGAGCAGTACGGCACCCGCGCGACTACTTGGCTGACGCTCAGCCACCGGGGCGATGTGGCTATCACTGAGCAGCGCTTTGGGCCGCTCGGGCGCTTTACTGGCGAAACGACACTTACGGCGCTATGCCAACGATAGTAGCTTATTAATCACGAGGGGGCAGTAGGTGCGACAACTGCCACTCATCCAGCCGTTTATTAAGATGCTCATGGACCAGTGCGGGCGTATCCAGCCGCATGATCTCTTTGAGCAGCGTTTGCGCATCAGCCAGCGTGACCCGACGAATCGCGGCACGCACTTTTGGCAAGCTGGGGGCGTTCATGGAAAGACTGGTAAAGCCCATCGCCATCAACAGCAGCGCGCCTGCTGGGTCACCCGCCAGCTCACCACACAGCGAAATAGGCTTATTCAGCCGCTTCGCATCCTGAGCCAGCTCTTGTAAAGCGCCAAGTAGCGCGGGATGCAGCGCATCGTACAGGCTAGACACCCGCGGATTGTTACGATCCACCGCTAGCAGGTACTGGGTAAGGTCATTACTGCCTACCGAGAAAAAATCGACACGCTTAGCCAGCGCGTCCATTTGATAAATAGTCGCGGGCACTTCAATCATGACCCCCACTTTTGGCCGCTCAACCTTAATACCCTCTTCGCCCAACTCTAAGATGGCGCGATCAAGCAGCCGTATTGCCTCATCGACCTCCTCCACATTGGTGATCATGGGGAGCAGCACGTAGAGATTGCCTAAATCGTGGGAGGCTTTAAGCATGGCGCGCAGCTGTACCATCAGAACTTCAGGATGATCCAGGGTAACGCGCATACCCCGCCAGCCCAGGAACGGGTTGGCTTCCTCAATCGGGAAATAGGGCAAATCTTTGTCGCCACCGATATCTAGAGTACGCATCACCACCGGCAGCGGCGCAAAGCCTTTCAACTGCTCGCGGTACATGCGCATCTGCTCTTTTTCACCTGGGAAGCGCTCGGTAATCATAAATGGCACTTCGGTGCGATAGAGCCCCACCCCGCCAATGCGGCTTTTCAGCAGTGCAGAGGCATCCACCGCCAAGCCAGTATTCACCATCAGCGGCATTTCATGGCCGTCGGGGGTTCTACTGGGCAGATCCTGTTCATGCTCCAGCACTTCGCTGAGCACTTTCTCTTCGGCAATCAGGCTAGCGTAGCGGGTTTGCAGCTCGGCGGCAGGACGCACAAATAGCCGCCCCCGGTGGCCATCTAGCACCACGGGCGCACCGTTCAGGCGTGGCAGCGGCAGGTCTACCATTCCTAATACCGTGGGAATGCCCATGGCACGGGCGACAATCGCCACGTGAGACGTACTGGAACCACGTACCGACACCAATCCTTTTAGCTTGTCGCGCGGCACTTCGCCCAGCATGGCCACACTGATTTCATCGCCAACTAAAATGGCGTTGTCTGGATAGGTTTCCGGCGTGGAGGGCGTATCTTCTTGCAGATGCGCCAACACGCGACGGCCCAGGTCGCGAATATCTGCTGCCCGCTCGCGCAGGTAGTCATCATCGACACGCTCTAGGTATTGCACGTGGCGGCGAACGACATCGGCGAGCGCCCCCGGCGCCCACTGGCCTTCCCGAATTCGTTTTTCGACCTCTTCGGAGAGTGCCGCTTCGCCCAACATCTGTTGGTAGACGTCGAACAGCGCTAGCTCCTGGGAAGAGATCCGGTTAACCAAACGCTCTGCAGCGGCACGAATCTCATCGCGGGTTTTGCCGATGGCCTCTTTTAGCCGGGCAATTTCGTACTCCTGGTCGCTGGGAATAAGATCAGGAACGCTATTGAGGTCGGCGGGAGGAGTGATCACCACGCTTCGCCTATGGCCATGCCGGGTGAGGCCGCGACCCCTTTGAACATCGCCTGGCCACCGGGTAGCGCGGGGCGAGTGAGATTACCGGTGGCTAAGGCATGAGCCAGCACGCCCGAAAGCTGTGCCGCCATGGTGACCAGGAAGGCTTCATCTTCGTCATCGTAGCGGCGCTTTTCCGCCTGCTGCACCACCAGCACCCCCAACATGTGGCGCTGGTGGATAATCGGCACCCCAAGAAAGCTTGAATAACGCTCTTCACCGGTCGCTTCAAAGTAGCGGAAATGGGAGTGCGACTGGGCATCTTCCAAGTTGAGCGGCTCGCTGCGCTTGGCCACCAGCCCCACTAGGCCTTCCCCCAGCGGCAACACGACACGACCCACGGCTTGGGTACGCAGACCAATGGTTTCCATCAGAACCAACGACTCCAGTTCTTTATCGTAAAGATAAAAGGAGCACACGTCGGTCTGCATGGCTTTGCGTATGCGGCGCACCATGGTCGACAGCGCGGCGTCGAGGTTCCGTGCGCCATTCACTTCTTGAATAACGCGTCGCAGCACCTCAAGCATGGACGTTTTCCTATTCACTATTATTTGCCTCGCTGAGGGATTGTCCGGCTGGGCTAACACTGCTTTTATCCTGCAATGATGCGCGCGTTATCCTTCGTTATCTTGTGCCAAGCGCTGCACGCGAGGAGAAAGCTCTCTTAGCGCACGCCGATAGACCTCTCGTTTAAACGGCACCACTTGCCCTAACGGGTACCAGTAGCTAACCCATCGCCAACCGTCGAATTCCGGCTTGGGCGTGGCCGTCATACAAATACGGTTTTCTTGGCAACGAATTTTGAGTAAAAACCACTTCTGTTTTTGGCCAATACACACTGGCCTTGAGTGGGTACGAATCATGCGTCGTGGCAGACGGTAGCGCAGCCAGCCCCGGGTGCAGGCGACAATATCAACATCGTCGGCGGTTAAGCCGATCTCTTCGTGGAGTTCACGAAAAAGCGCTTGTTGTGGCGTCTCGCTTGCCTTAATGCCTCCCTGGGGAAATTGCCACGCATTTTGCCCTACACGACGCGCCCAAAGCAGCTGCCCCTGGCTATTGGCAATGATAATGCCAACATTGGGGCGAAAGCCGTCAGCGTCGATCACGGACATCACCTTCATAAATTTTCAGTTATGCCCATTTTTCCACAAGGGAGACAAGCGTATCAATACAATATCACGCTAAGTGGTGAAACCTAGGTGACTCTGCGATAATCCGGCGCTTTGTATCCGACGACCAACGTCCAACATTAACCATAAGGGGAGCGCCGTGAGTCTGGCCATTTTCGATTTGGACAATACGCTGCTATCCATCGACAGCGACCATGCCTGGGGTGAGTTTCTGGTGGAGCAAGGCGCAGTGGACCCGGTGGCCTACCGCGAGGCCAACGAGCGCTTTCTCGCCGATTACAACGCGGGCACTCTGGATATGGCGGCATTTTTGGAAATGGCGCTGAAACCGCTGGCTGAAAACACGCCGGAGCAGCTGGCGGCGTGGCACCAGCAATTCATGGCCAGCAAAATCGAGCCGCATATTCTGCCCAAAGCCGAGGAGCTGCTGGCCCGCCACCGCACCAAAGGCGATACGCTGCTGATCATTACCGCCACCAATCGCTTTATTACCGGCCCGATTGCCGAGCGCTTAGGTGTTGATGATTTAATCGCCGTAGAACCCGAAATGATCGACGGCCGCTATACCGGCCGAGTAGATGGCGTGCCCAGCTACCGCGAAGGCAAAGTCACCCGCCTGCAAGCGTGGTTGGAAGCCCAAGACCTCACGATGGATGGTGCGTGGTTCTACAGCGACTCCCACAACGACCTCCCGCTGCTAGAGAAGGTCGACCACCCCGTTGCCGTCGACCCCGACGACACCCTTCGCCAAGTGGCTGAAGAACGGAACTGGCGGATTATGAGCCTGCGGGATTAAGGTAAGTGTCACGCATTTCGTGAGATGGCGACAGCCGCCTCGATATCACCACCGTAATTCATCCAACCTAATGCCACCATCGGCACCCCTAGAGGGGTGCTTCGCGGGTGCGCTCCGCTTACGCCGCGCTACAAATTAGCCCACCTCAAGTACGTGACACCCGTAGCGCGGCGTAACGAATCTTGCGAGGGACGAGCAAATGAGGCACCCGCGAAGGCGGCGGGTAGCCGCCTGGATGAAGCCGCCGTGAATGATCACAACTCAGTGCCAAGATCGGCACTCCTGGCGGAGTGCTTCGCGGGTGCGCTCCGCTTACGCCGCGCTACAGGTTCCTACCTAGAGTGCCGCAGACCATTAGAGCGGAGTGCTTGCCCCGTAGCGCGGCGTAACGACTGAGCGAGAGCAACGAGCGAAGGAGGCACCCGCGAAGGCGGCGGGTAGCCGCCTGGATGAAGCCACCGTGAATGATCACACCTCGATGCCAAGATCGGCACTCCTGGAGGAGTGCTTCGCGGGTGCGCTCCGCTTACGCCGCGCTACGGGTGCCCACCTCAAGTGCCGTAAAACCTACCAACACTGGGCAACTGCACATACCCGTAGCGCGGCGTAACGAATCTTGCGAGGGACGAGCAAATGAGGCACCCGCGAAGGCGGCGGATAGCCGCCTGATCCAGCCATCGCAAATCATCACACCTCGGTGCCACCATCGGCACTCCTAACGGAGTGCTTCGCGGGTGCACTCCGCTTACGCCGCGCTACAGGGTCATCGCCAACGTCGGGCATGGGGAATAATCACGGGCACGGACACTACCGTAGCGCGGCGTAACGACTGAGCGAGAGCAACGAGCGAAGGAGGCACCCGCGGAGGGCGGCGCCAGCCGCCCCGATTACGCCACCACAACCCACCGCGCCACCGCCCACCCATGAGGCCTCACCGGCAACGCWCCTAACGGAGTGCTTCGCGGGTGCGCTCCGCTTACGCCGCGCTACGGGTGCCCATCTCAAGTGCCGTGATACCTATCAACACAGAGCAACTGCACATACCCGTAGCGCGGCGTAACGAATCTTGTGAGGGACGAGCAAATGAGGCACCCGCGAAGGCGGCGGATAGTCGCCTGATCAAGCCACCGAAAATTATCACACCACAGTGCCACCTTCGGCACTCCTAACGGAGTGCTTCGCGGGTGCGCTCCGCTTACACCGCGCTACGGGTGCCTACCTCAAGTGCGGTGGCACCTATCAACACGGGTAATTTAGTGGCCCCACACCACAAAGTAGGGGTTTAGCTTTTCAGCAGGGTTGGCA
>NZ_LVIA01000052.1:0-6270 GCF_001596805.1 Halomonas sp. KX33721
CTGACCGAGCGGGCCGAGTCGGCGGACAAGGAGGACGCGGCCGACGGCATGGATATCCCCGCCGAGATTGCCCGCCGTGAAGCCCGCCTGGCGGCCATCGCTGAGGCGAAGGCCAAGATCGAGGCGCGCGCCGAGGAGCGGGACGCCACCGAGCAAGCCGCCTATCAGGAAAAGGTGGCGCGGCGGGAGGCGCAGCGCAAGGCCGGCAAGAAGCCCCGTGGGCGTGACCCCGAACCGCCCACTGGTGGCCCGCGTGACAAGGATCAGATCAATTTCACCGACCCGCAGTCGCGCATCATGCCGGTCACCGGCAAGGGGTTTGATCAGTGCTACAACGCCCAAGCCGCGGTTGATACCGAGAGCCTGCTGGTGACCCATGTCCACGTCACGCAGGCGACCAATGACAAGCAGCAAGTCATGCCGCTACTGACGGCCTGGCAAGGTTACCCGGAAACGCTGGGAAAACCTGACCACCTGCTGGGTGATACCGGCTACTTCAGTGCCAGCAATATCCAGGCCTGCCATGACCATGGTATCGAACCGCTGTTGGCGATGAAGCGAGACGTCCATCACCTTCCGGTCTTTGAACGTTTCGCCGCGGATCCGCCTGCCCCGGAGAGCGAGGACCCCGTCGAACAGATGGCACACCGCTTGAAGACGCAGGCGGGCCGAGCGCTCTACGCATTGCGCAAACATACCGTGGAGCCGGTCTTCGGGATCATCAAACACGTGATGGGGTTCCGGCAGTTCTCGCTACGCGGGCTGGATAAGGTCAGCGGCGAGTGGCGATTGGCCACCATGGCGTGGAATATCAAGCGGATGCACCGGTTGACGGCGGGCTGAGGGCTCGCCGCGCCCAACCGGCCAGCAGGCAAGGCGTCAGAACCGCCTTGCAGAAGCTGAGGGGCAGGTTAAGAGCCACACAACAGCACCAACACCAACACCAACACAGGGGGGGGTGAAGAACCCACGCCTCAGCTCATCCATTAACCTCAAGTCCGACAGACTGCTAGAGAGCTGGTACGATGAAGCGATAGTCGCAACATGGCGCACTCCGCATGAGGTTAAGGCTCAGTTTGGAAACGCTAGCATCTGTGGCAACAACCGCGTTGTTTTTAATATCGCCGGGAACAAGTACCGATTAGTCGTGGAAATGCAGTATCGATGCGGCATTGCCTGGGTAAAGTTCATCGGTACCCATGCACAATACGATGAAATTGATGTGGAGACGGTCAATGAACATTAAGCCAATTCGGTCTGACGATGACCTCCGTGCGGCATTCCAGCGTCTTGAGGCGATCTTCCAAGCGGAAGAGGGCACGCCAGAGGCTGATGAAATGGAGGTTCTCGTCACTCTCATTGAAGCTTATGAAGAGAAGCACTACCCAATCGCGCCCCCTGATCCCATTGAAGCCATTAAATTTCGCATGGAGCAACAAGGTCTGACCAAACGTGACCTTGAGGCATATATCGGGCCTAGTGGCCGGGTGTCTGAAGTCTTAAGCGGCAAACGGAAGCTGAGCTTGCGTATGATCAAGAGGCTTCATGACGGGCTTAAAATTCCGTACGACAGCCTGATGAGCCAAACGGCCTAATCGCCTACCGCCTCATAACGGGTGATGAAACACAGCTTTTGGCTGACGAAATTAGCCCAACGTACTGTTACCTTAAGCCGCTGGCCCATTCTAGGCGCCCCTTCTTCGATTACATGACGGTCGGTCAGGAAAACGCGCAGGCTACCCTTAGCGGTAATTAAGTACAGCGACCAGGCTTCGTGCTGCATCAACCACTCCGGCCCTTCAACGCCGGCGACATACACCTCCCCTTCAAAGTGACGGTCTACCTTTTGAGTGGCCGTTTGCGATGTTACTGCCATGCTTGATCCTCCCATGCCCATAAGGTGCGCTCTAGCTCTGCAAGCAAACGTGGAATCGCTTGGCGATTGGCATCCAGCCCCAGCTGTTTAAGCGTGCGGCCTACCCAGGTTGTTAACGCATCTAGGTTAGTGCGCTCTTGCCCGTCACCCAGCCACATCACTAAAGCACAGCCCGGTGCTAAGCTAGTGGCGGCAGCGAGCGACTCTGCCAAGCGGCGTTCAAGGCGCTGTTGCGATTGCAGTGCTGCCATTACGTGCAACGTTTCTTCGATGTCATCACGGCGCTTTATTGGCGTATTGAACGGTTTCATCGATTTCTCCTAGGCACGTTTCTGGTTCAGCATGCGCTCAAACGCAGAGCCATCTTGGCGCGTTAGGTTGGGCACGAAGCGTGAGTAAACACGGAACAACATTTCGGTTGTGGTGTGGCCCATCTGGCGGGCAATCCACTCGGGGCTCTCACCTGCTGCCAGCCATAGTGTGGCGGCGGTGTGGCGAGTTTGATAAGGGCGGCGCTTACGCAGCCCTAGCTCCTCCAACAAGGGATACCACACCCGTTTCGTCACATTGACGTGGGATAAGGCAGTGCCTTTGCGCGTAGTGAATACCAGCCCCGTTTTACCCGTCACCTCAGACTGCGCCTTCAGCGCATCAAAGACGGGTTGTGACATGTCGATAGAGCGGAAGGAACCGTCAGTTTTCGTGGGTACTATCTGGCCACGCACCAGCGCTTGGTGAACTAAAATCTGGCGACGGCCAAAATCCACGTTTTCCCAGATTAAGCCGTCGATCTCACCAGTACGCATGCCGGTGAAGAAACGCACGGTATAGTACTGACGGAAGTCTTCCCGTACGCGCTGAATGATCTGCTGCACCTCCTCAAGCGTAAACGGCTCCACATCCGTGCGCGGCACATTGAGCGATTTAATCCCGCGATAAGGTGAGCTAAACTCATAGCGGTCGGCGGCTTCATTTAGCATCATGCGCAATGGCGTCATGATGTGGTTAATGCGACTGGCAGAGAGCTTCTTGCCGCTCCGGGTATTAACTTTGGCGAGTGAGGCCCGGAACTCAAGAATTTCTGCACGAGTGATGCTGCCGACTTCCTTATGCCCTAACGCGGGCAAGATATGGCGATCCAAACACCCCTGCACGGTGACAATTTGCGATTCACGCCATTCGATCTCTTTCTCTGCAAACCACGTTTCGGCGAACTGGCGTAGCAACGGCGTCGCGTGATAGCCGCCAACCGCCGTTAGCGCACGCTTGCTTAACGTCTTGGCACGCGGGCTATCTGGAAAGTAGCGACCATAATCAAACGAACCCAGCGTAATCTCCGCCTCAATCTTCTCCAGAATCCGCTCTAGCTTTTTGCGATTCGCCGTTGTGTTATCTAGTGTCGTTTGCTCACGGCAGCGTTTGCCTAAATAGCGAAAGTCAAAGTACAGCTTGCCTGTTTCTTTGCGTGCAGCAACTTTACCCATGGCACACACCTCCACCCGCCATCGGCACACCCAGACTTTCTTCCTTCGAGTGCAACTGCATGTCACGCTCAATCGGTTCCCACAAGTACAAAATCTTGCGGCCGCCAAACGGGCGAATGTAATGAATGCCTTCCAGCAGCACATCATCTTTTAAGCGCTCACGGATAGTACGCGCGTCGTACTTGATCCGCTCGGCAAGCTCACCAGTCGTTAAGTAGTGAATAGACATCTTATGTACTCCTCAGTGGCCTTATGTAGCTTACATGCTACATAATAGACAGCAAAAAGATGCTGTCAAGCGACTCTTGTAGCTTTTACTCAACATAAGATGCGGGAGGACAAAATATTTGATAGGATGCAGCCAATTGAAAAAGGCCACTTCCATGATTCGATTTCGCTTAAAAGAGCTACTTGCTGAGAAAGGTTTTCAGGAAAATCGGCGGGTTACGCTTGATGAAGTGTCACAGGCCACTGGCATTCACCGCACGACACTATCCAAAATCGCCAATCAGCGCGGCTACAACACCGGAACAGAAAATGTAGACCGGCTTTGTGAGTATTTTGGTTGTAAGGTTGAGGATGTCATCGAGTATGTTCCTATGCCGGATGCACCAGCTTCAGCTGATTAAACTAATTTTCAAGGAAGTAACATGATCCTGCCCCTCAACCAGCTGAAGCGGCGCCTGTTCAGGGCAGCCGACATCCTGGGCGGGCGCGTTCACATAACCCTCTTACTCAATCAGGCCCAAGCCCAGTTCACAACCCCGGAATAGACCGTAGCTCTTACAAGAACATCACAACACCAGGTCCACATCGCACAGGGAACCGCCATGACCACCTTCGACAGCACCAAGCGTTCGCTGCCCGAGCTGCTCAAAGACATCACCACCGGCAAGACCCAACTCCCCGACTTCCAGCGCGGCTGGGTGTGGGACGACGACCACGTGCAGAGCCTGCTGGTCAGCATCGCCCGCTCTTTCCCGGTGGGCGCGGTGATGCTGATGGAGACCGGCGGCGAGGTGCGCTTCGAGACGCGGCCGGTGGAGGGCATCGACCCCGACAGTGTGACCAAGGAGGCGGTCTGCCTGGTGTTCGAGAAGGTTAATACCGGCGGGGTGCAGCTCTCGGTGTTCGAGCTGATCACGGCCAGTTACGCCGCCGAGGGCTATAACTTGCGCGATGATTGGTTCGGCTCCGACATACGCGACGTGCCCTCCCGCAAGGCGCGCTTCGAGGAGCACGAACTGCTCCGCGACGTGCAGAGCACCGACCTGCTCCAGGCCATTACTTTGCTGCAAACCCGCGAGCGCAAGCTGGAAGACCTCAAGGCTGGTAAGATGGGCAAGCAGGTACGTCCAGTCAGCGCCAAGCGCGCCTCGGTTCTGGATCTCCCCCTTGACGCCTATAGGCGCTGGGCCGACGTCGTGGAGAAGGGCTTCGTCGAAGCGGCCTACTTCCTCAAAGGCGAGTGCTTCTTCAGCCGCCGTGAGCTGCCCTACGCCACCCAACTGGTGCCCCTCGCCGGGGTGATGACCCTGCTCGGCAACCGCTGGCGCGAGCCGCGCATCCACACCAAGCTCTCGCGCTGGTTCTGGAGCGGCGTGCTGGGCGAGCTCTACGGCGGCTCCGTTGACACCCGCATCGCCCTGGATCTTGAAGAGCTGATGGACTGGCTCAATGACGGCACCGAGCTGCCCCGCACAGTGATCGACGCCTCCTTTGACCCCACCCGCCTGGAGTCGCTGCGCAGCCGCAATAGCGCCGCCTATAAGGGCATCAACGTGTTGATCCTGCGTAAGGGTGCAGAAGATTTCTTCTGGAAGGGCAATATCCAGGCGCTCGACCAGCAGGGAGTGGAGCTCGATATCCACCACATCTTCCCCCGCACCTGGTGCGAGGCACAGAGCATCCCTCCCCGGGTTTATGACTCAATCATAAACAAGACGCCCATCTCCGCCCGCACTAACCGCATGATTGGCGGTGATGCTCCATCGGTTTACCTAGCTCGCCTGCAGGATCACAAGCAGGTCCAACTCGATGATGCGGCGATGAACACCCTGCTCGAGGGCCACCGTATACCTGCTGCAACACTGCGCGCCGACGACTTCGATGCTTTCTACCAGCAGCGCAAGCACCGCCTGCGCACGGGGGAACTCTTAGCGACTACATTCCATTTTACTTCACACCCTTCTCGCCTATGTTACTGAATGTTGTCACTGGCCGAGGAGTCCCCAAGCAACCCAAGGAAGACATCGTGGTGCTGGTCAGTTCTCTGCCAAAGGTACAGCAACACAAGATTCCCTTTGTCTTCACAGACCGCCATGCATCTCTTGTTGAGGCTCGTTTCAGCAATCAGCTGGAGAATTTAGCAGAGTTTGTACCCTGGGAGCTGCTCCGGGCTAGGGACTTCAGCGGGAATCCCGAAGTACCTGACAAGATGGTGAGGTATATGGCCGAGGCCTTGGTATATCACTACATGCCGTCATCGGCCTTGCTAGGCTTGGGAACCTACACTGACAATGTACGTTCTGACATTGAGGCGCAAGCTGCTAGCCTAGGGGTTCAGCAAAAACCCGCGTGAACCCTCACCCACTCGGGCGGGGAGGTAAGCGGGGGCCGCACAAGCGGCCCTATTCTGGTGTCTTCTGTCCCTGCACATAAGCCTTGAGCGTCTCGATAGTGGCTCCGCCTGCGCTACAAGCGAAATACGATCTCGACCACAGCACGGCGCTCTTGCTGAGGCGCGGAATATGGGCATTCAAGAACCGCACCCGTCGGGACGACGTGGATTTCAAATTGTTGACCAGCACACTGATCGACAGCCTCGGCGGATATTCCACGAGCAGGTGAACATGGTCTTCTTCACCATCGAACTCAAGGATGCGGCAGTCGAGTTTTTCGCAAGCTGAT
>NZ_LVIA01000053.1:0-12810 GCF_001596805.1 Halomonas sp. KX33721
CTTTTTGATCATTCGCCCCGTGCAAGTTGGCTTTCGCAAGCCCGTTATTGCCAAAACCCACCGTGCTGATCGGTGCTGACGGCCCGTTTTGTCATGCCTTTCCACCCGCCAGGCACGACATATCTGGCGATCGCGTGTCGCTTGGAACTGCTTGTGGATAGAGTGTCGCCGATTGACGGTCAGCATGGCGTTCCTCGTGGATAACGCAGTCGGCTCCGCAGCGTCTTGAGCACCGTCATGCGCCCGATATCCTGCCCGAAGTCGAGGATGATCTGCCGCACGGTGCACCAACTCTTGTAGCACGGTGCGCAGCCGGCGCCGCTTGGCCGGGTGGCGAACCGGGCTCAGCTGTCCCATCAGGCGCAGGATGTTGTAGGCCAACTGGGCGAGATGCAGGATCAGATCGGTCTTGATCTCGCTGTGAAACTGCTCATGGGTGGCATGCGCCTGGTAGCGCTTGATCACCGCCTCCGGCGCCTCGTCCAGGCTGGTCCACCAGCCTTCCAACTCATAGTCCGGTTCGAGCAGCAACTGGCCATCGCGATCGGCGGTGCGCTCGACCAGGCGCATCACGCGTTGGACGACGTATTCGGTCTTGTTGTCGTCGTGGATCGAGACGGTCTGCGTCCACAGCGCCTGGCGTTTGCCAGGGCGCAGCTCTTGCCAATAGTCCGCCGCCACCGCCAGCCAGGTATCTCGATCGGCCGTGGCCGAGCCACGCGGGTTCCATTTGACCAGGTAGTCCAGCCGGCGGCCCTCGTCGGCAAAGGCCTGCCGCTGTCGTTCGAGAAGCGCCAGGTGCGCCTGGCTGTCGAAGCCACTGTCTTCACGCAGCAGAATCGGGTGCTCGGTCAGGCCTTGGGCGCGGGGCAGCACCCGCTCCAGAAAGGCGTTGCTCCCCTTCATGGTGTGCTGCTTACCGGGACGCAGCTCCAGGCCCAGACACCACCCTTCGTTGCCCAGATAGGCGGCGATCGGGGTGTAGCCATCGACCTTCTGGTAGGTCCGCGAGACGCCTTCCTTCTTCGAGTTGCTGTTGTCCATGACGAAGGTGTCGATGTCCAGGCAGACGTGCGTCGTCTCGGCGGTGATCGGTGCTTCGATCAGTGACAGCAGGGTCGTGGACCAGGTGGCGGTGCGCGCCTGCAGGTCGTTGGCGGCAAGTTTCTCCAGCCGCTGTCGCAGCGTCGCCGCGCTCGGCACCTTCTGCAGGGTCAGCAGCTGCTGGAAGGGTTTGTCGCGGCGGAAGTTTTCGATGGCATCATAGTCGCTCATGCCTAGACACAGCAGACCCAGGTAGCTCTTGACCACGTCGCTGGTGCGCATACCCAGCGTGGTGGGGAAGCGGCCGTCGATGCTGTCGACGCCGGCGATCTCGATGCACTGCCCGATGATCGACAGCCCGGAATGGCTGGTGAGGGTGCGGCGACTGGCGCGGAACTTTATGTTGGGCATGGCACTGTCTGGGTGAATGGCGATAATGGCTATATTGCCATGCAGGTCAGTGGGTTAGAAGTGCTTCCGGGGGCCGGTCTCACGGATTCAGGTATCTGAGAAGCGCTATACGCTATTTTCAGGGCAGTGGACGGACATGCAAATGACAATGGTGCCATAAGAATCTTAAGCGCCACACATGTCCTGTTGTTTAAGTCCTAGTCCGGCAAACATGTCAGCATTCCAAGCAGTAATGTAATATAGGCTTCCGAGATCTGCCTTGGTATAAATACACAGAAGGTGAGTCGGCAAAAGGCATACAAATGCTGATCCTTGAGAAACCAATTTAGGCACAGGCCTGACTAAGAATCAGAATTATGGTGCTCTTTCTGTGTATGAACTCAGATATTAGAGCTTACAACCGCCGTCAGAAAATCATGTAGAGCAGGAACACTATCCACAAATGCATCTGGAGAGGCAAACTTTAAGCGCTCTCTGGATTGCCAGCCCCAACCGACAGCTATAGAGTTACACCCCGCATCGCGAGCAGCAGCAATATCGCTAGCAGCGTCGCCAATCATCCAGCAGGCACAAGGTTCAACACCATACCGAACTTGAAGAATCTTAAGTTTTTCTGCTTTACTTCCTCGAGTTTCTCCACCAAAGATATCACTGATTACGTGATGAATATTTACCTCATTTAAAGACCGCTCAATAGCTATCCTATGACTGGCCGAAAGAATGCAAACGACTCCTGTCAAAGCAAGCTCGCTCAATAGAGCAGGCATGCCATTAAAAAGATTGGCTGCCCTGTTTTCAATCATCCGTTGTAAGACTTTGTCAGCAAATCGCAGGGATTCGATTTCATCAAGTCCTAAGTAACGCCCTAGGGAATCAAATGTTACATTATTTATAACTTCCCATATATCGTCACTGATCACATCAGCATTTAGGTTAAACTCTCTTGCTATCAATTTAACTGTAGAAAGGCAAACATCTAAGCTATCAGCTATAACACCATCAAAATCAAAAACATAAAGTATTTTTTGCATTTCCATCCCTTAATAGTCTTTCATTGTTTGTTGAAGATCATCCCGCTGCTGAAGCTCTATCTCATGATCAAGCTGGGCAAAAGATTGCGCTGAAGCTGAATTCCCATGCACAAAATACTTTCTAGTTTCTTGCATAAAATAATTAAAATGCACTACTAGACTCTGCTCTTCTATAATCACAACACCATAAGCAGGTGGCTCATGGCTGCCAAGTAAACGTTTAGCATCTATCTCAAGGTTCAGAGCTGCTTGATGGTTTAATGAGGGCATTAATGAAAATGAAATACCTTGCCAATTTCCAGTGATTGGCCGGTGTACGTGGCCAAAAAAAAAGGTGTCGAATATTGTTATGCTTTTTAACAATGTTTGCGAATGCTTCCACATCCTGTAGCTTAATAGAATCCATAAACCGAATACCAGTTTCTACAGTTGGGTGATGAAGTACGATAAAAATATCTTGATCACTATGCTTCTCTAGAGTATGCGAAAGCCATGCTAGTCGTTTAGTGCATAACTCACCAGCATGACTCCCTTCTTTAGCTGTATCCAGCATGATGAAAGTGCCACCTGATGTTTTGATCGCGTACTGTACAAAACCATTATCATCTTGGGGTAGCTCTGGAAACACGGATTGCAGATGTGCTCGATTATCGTGATTCCCCATACCCAACGCATAAGGAATTTTAAGACTCTTCAATGCTTCTTTTAATGCAATGTAAGCTTCTGTCTCACCCTGATCCACTAAATCCCCACTAATTAAAACAAGCTCCGCATCAAAATGGTTAAGGTTTATGCTTGCAATTGCAGCTTTAAAATGCTCCAGCGGGTCTAGCGCGAATAACTTTCGTGTAGGCGCGACAAGATGAAGGTCTGTCAAATGGATGATTTTCATTTTTCCACCAATTAGCGAGCGCTGGTAGCACCAGCGCCGCAGTAAGTCTTCAATTTATTGAGGCATCAAAAGCTGAACTTCGTGAGCCATGTCTTCTAATACTGCTCTAGGCTCATGAACTCGTGAGCCGGTGACAATGCTTTCTAAATGGCTCTTGATGACATCAGTGATCCTGAGGGCATTCCCCCCTGGAAAGGAATACATGGGAAGCATCAGAGGAAGTTGACCGATCATCACTGACCGATTTGAATGCATAGCATAAAATTCTTGAAGGTCATGTGTATTGGCATGCATGTTCGGGGGTACATATCCAGTCTCCTCGACGACAATGGTCGCGCCGTTTGAGCCCGTTGCAAATTTGATGAACTCCCAAGCGGCCTGCTGCCTTTCGGCATCTTTAGTCAACATAACCAGGGTGGTGCCTCCTGCAGGTAAACCACCACTAGGTTTAACATCAGGAAAGGGCCCCGTACGAAGGGTGAATAGATCACCGACTTGGTTGCTAATACTTTCCAATCTTCCAATAGTTGTCACTACTATCCCTGTATTACCGACAACGAAAGATGCATTTGCAGCATCCCACCCCATATTGGTCATACCACCATCTAACACCATTCGGGATAATAGGTTTAAGGCAAACTCACCACTACTATCATTAAAACTGACCTGCTGCTCATCCTCACTAGCCATCTGACCACCTTGGCTAAGTATTGGTGCCTGAAGTAGCCAATTTCCAGAAATATCCCAATCGTAATAAATACCTTGTCTAGACTCTGGCAGGTAATTTATTCGTTCAGCAAGTTCAAGCACTTTATCCCAAGTCTGAGGAAGCTCCCCCCCCTCCCAGCCCGCTTTTTCCATTAAGTCTACATTGTAATAAACCGCCGGTAGAGAAATAGCGAAAGGCAGACCATATAAGCCATTATCAAATCGACCTAGGTCTAGCATTGCGGGGTAATAGCCTTCCTCATCTAAATTATCTTCCTGTTCAATAAAAGGTGTAATATCAACAGCAATGTTCCGCTCTACTAGTGGCCGAACTTGGTTGATGCCCTGCATCGTTATATCAGGAAGGCGGTTGATAATGGCCTCCCTCATAACTTTCTGGCTGGCATCTTCATAGCTTTCGTAAGGTGCACGATATTGAATCCGAATCTCAGGGTGAGAGGCTTCAAATTCATTTTTTAACCGTGTCATGGCCGAATCGAAGATAGCACCATATGCATACTGAACTACAAGATCAGTTTTTTCACTAGCATGAGAGGCATTCGTTAGGCACAAGCCACTTAAAACAAAAACAGCGAATCTTTTCATTTCAATTACCTTATTGATAAAAAAGCTTGTTACAAGCCATTAGACAAGTATCACTTCATTCCAGCTGTCGATATGCCTTCGATGAAGCGACGCTGCGCTAGTAAAAAAGCAACTAGCAAAGGTAGTACAACAATAGTCGCCGCTGCCATAAGGGCACCATAATCAGACCCCGACTCTGCGTTTCTAAAGTCAACTACACCTAGGGTAGGTGTATAATAATCTTGATCATTAAGCACGATAAGTGGCCAAAAATAATCGTTCCAGTGAGCAATCACTGAAAATATGCCAAAGGAAATAAGTGCAGGGATAGAATTGGGAACAACTACACTCCAAATAATTCGGAACTCATTCATACCATCCATTCTAGCCGCATCAATCAGATCATCTGGTATACCAATAAAGAACTGCCTAAGAAGAAAGATACCGAAGACTGACAATGTAAATGGCAATATCAACGCCCAGTAACTATCTAAAATACCAACATAGTGAAGTTGCAAATACCAAGGAATAGCAACTGCTTGAGCAGGAATCATCAAGCATGCTAGAACACATATAAACATAGCAAAACGACCAGGAAAACTGAGTTTAGCAAGGGCATAAGCAGCAGGAATAGAAACCAAAAACTGAAGAATAAGAATAGCAACCACGACTAACAGTCCATTACCCATGTAACGTATAAGAGAGGTGTTAGTCAGAGCCCTTGTATAGTTTTCTATCAATGCCCAATGCCCAGGCAGCCAATTTATCTCATTACTAAAAATTTCATTAGCTGGCTTAAAGGAGGTTAGCACCATCCATATAAAGGGCATCACCATTACCGCCGCCAGCATTATTAAAAATGCATGACGCAACAGTTCAGGATACCATCTTTTCAGCGTAGGCTGGAGTCGACCCATATCAGAACTTTCCTTATAAATTTATAAAAACTATGTATATTTAACCTTTTTCTCCAGAAACAGGGATTTAACCACTGTCACTAGAATAACTAAAGTGAGAAACACCACTGTTAGAGCTGCGGCGTAACCCGTGCGAAAATATTCGAAACCCTCTTTATAAATAGTTAGCAGTAATACTTCGCTACTATAACTAGGCCCCCCTTGAGTCAGTATTTGGACAGTATCAAAAACTTGAAACGCTTTTATTGCTGTCATTACAACGATAAAAAGCGTTACTGGCCCCAGTAGTGGCCAGGTAATGTGTCGAAAGCGGCTAAAGCCTGGAGGCACACCATCAATATCTGCAGCTTCATAGAGGAATTTAGGTATAGCGGTCAGCCCTGCTATGAACAACACCATATTGAAGCCTGCTTGATGCCAAATGCCGATGACACACAGTGCAGCAAGAGCCCAATCCTCATCCCTTAACCAGTTATTTGGCGTACCACCAAGAGCTGTCAGAAGTTGGTTGATTAGCCCAAATTCTGGGTGGAGTAAGAACTCCCAAACAATAGTCATCGCAACTAGAGAGGCCATGACAGGCAAAAAGAATAAAGTTCGATAAAATCCTTTTCCAAAACTCAGTTGGTTAATCATCAATGCTAGAAGCAACCCTAGGCCGATAGATCCAGTCATAACAACAGCAACATAAACACTAGTATTAAACAACGATTTCCAGAAAATAGGATCATTTACCGCAGATTCGTAGTTTTTTAATCCAATCCAGGAGAAGTTTCCCATACCAAGTTGCCAATCGGTAAGTGACAGCAACATAGTTAGTGCAATAGGTCCTAGCATTAACAAGATCATTAGAATAAAAGCTGGAGCACTTAACCCAATTCCCCACAGCTGCTCACCATATCGATATCTTGCAATAGATATGCGTCTATGAAAATTCATATGCGCGGCCCTCATTTACCTGGTTCTGTTGTTGAGCAAGCCTCTTTCCATTGTTGTCGAATATATGTAGCTGCTGCTCATTAAATCGCACTGAATAGCATGCCTCACTACTTAAGCTATGGGCTAAACAGGGAGAGCAACGGACAATGAGTTCTTGTGATTGACCACATTGAAGATGCACCAGCGCTTCAGAGCCCAGGTTTTCGATATGCTGCACTTTACCCTTAAGATGCCCTTCTCCTGACGCATCTATAGACGCATCTTCTGGGCGAATAGCGAGAGAAATCTTTGCCCCTTGTGTATGGTCGATGCGTGTAACTAACTCTCGATCTAGCTTTACTTTGTTAAATGCAATAACCCCACCCTTTTGCACGGTTGCATCGAAAACATTAATCTTCGGCGTGCCAATGAACTTTGCAACCCGCAGATCACTTGGAACCCGGTAAAGTGTGTCCGGAGTATCTATCTGAGCGAGTTCTCCATCAATTAAAACAGCGACACGATCGGACATCGTCATTGCCTCGGCCTGATCGTGCGTTACATAGACAAATGTGCTGCCCATTTCGCGATGCATCTGAACTAGTTCGCGACGCATATGCACACGTAACGTTGCATCCAAATTCGATAGAGGTTCATCCATCAAAAAAGCTTTCGGATTTCTCACCATAGCGCGCCCCAACGCTACGCGCTGTCGTTGGCCGCCTGACAGCTGACCAGGGCGACGATGTAGTATAGGAAGTATGTGCAGGCTCTCTGCAATTATTTTCACGCGTTCTTCAATATTAGCCTTAACCCGACGAGAAGATGGCAGCAATGAACTGATGATTGGCGTGCGATGTAAACGTTTACATTGCATACGAAGAGGCATAGCAATATTGTCAAAAACACTCAGGTGCGGGTAGAGAGCGTATGATTGAAATACCATAGCCAACTTGCGTTCACGCGGCAATAAGTGGCCTGCCGATTCTCCATCTATCAAAATTTCACCGCTAGAATGAGTTTCAAGGCCTGCGATAGTCCTTAATAACGTGGATTTACCACTTCCAGACTCCCCCACTAGGCTTACAAATTCACCATCTTGAATCTTAAGGTTTATCCCATTGAGCACTGATTGCTCACCGTAGCGTTTGTGCAAATTTATAAGCTCGATAGAAGCCACTATACCTCCGATCACCCTAACAATTAAGGTTACTGATTAAGTAATTGGATAACTGTATTGTCATTTTTGTCCATTATGATGACAGTAGTATGAAGATATTGTTAACAAAACAAGGATTAAGGCATTGGGCAACCGGATCACAATAACGGGAGTGGCTAAGGCAGCAAACGTATCAACTGCGACCGTATCGCGTTACTTGAATAGCTCGGCTACCGTAAGCGAAGAAACTGCTGAACGAATTCGCGAGACTATTGATCGGCTGGGCTACATTCCCAGTCTTGTCGGTAAAACGCTGAAGGAAAATCGCTCCAGAATTCTGGGGGTTGTGATACCGAGCCTTGTGCCACAAAGCTACTCGTGGGCTGTAGACAGTCTGCAAAGAGCGTGTCGAACCTGCGGATACGCTTCCATGATCATGACGACAGACTATGACTTAAAAAAATGAGCGACATGCCCTAGAGACATTGGTATCTCGAGGTGTAGATGGCCTATTACTTAATTTGTCATCCTCATATTTGGATGAACATTTAGAATGGCTACAGCAACATCAACTACCTTTTGTTTTTCTTTTTAATGAGCACGAGCACAACAGCCATCCTTATGTTGCCGCAGAAAATCGTGCCGCCATGCGTGAAATTGTCAACAAGTTGATCTGCTTAGGGCATCACCGGATAGCATTATTTGCTGGGGATTACCAAAAGGCACACCGATACGAACTGCGTGCATTAGGGTATAGAGAAGCAATGCAAAAGGCTGGACTAAGTGACCACCAGTACGAATGCGAATTACCTCTTTCCTTGGAAGGTACGGCCATTGCTTTGGATCGTCTATTGAACGAGGACTCACCTCCAACGTAAGCGTTCATCCTACGACGTAGTTGACCTACTTCACGTCACGCAGAGGCCTAAGTAACTCCGGCGAGACCTTGTACTGTTTCCTGCCTTCCTCGCCCAGCACGATCACACTCTTGCGGTTGATCTTGGTGACGATCCCCAACACCGGTCCTTCTCGGCCTTCGAAGGTCACTTTCAGACCAACCCGCAACCGACTCAAGGCTTGCAGGGTTTCCTGTTCTTGCAGTTCATCAATGCGCTGGCAGATGTACTGGTTCAGTTCCAGCAACTCGTCGATGCTCATGTCCTCAATGCGCATGGACGACCTCCACCGGTGTGAGTTGCGTGGCTTGTCGGTCCGGATGACGGGGATCGATCAGAGCCCGTAGCGGATTCTCGGCGAACCGGATTTTCCAGCGCCGCGGAGTCAGGTTCGCCACTTCACTGGCGGGATGCTGACTGACGCGTTGCAGCACGTCCACCAGGTAAGTGTAGGGGTTAATATCGTGCAGCTTGCAGGTGCTGATCAGGCTCTGGATGATGCCCAGGTGTTCCGCGCCCAGTTCGGTCCAGCAGAACATCCAGTTTTTCTTGCCCATTGGAATGGGGCGTAGCGCCCGTTCCAGGTGGTTGGTATCGGGTTGTACGTCCGGATCTTCCAGGAACACCGTCAGGCTCGTTTCCCGGCCGAGCACGTAATTCAGGGCTTTGGTTAACGGTTCACTGGGTAACAGGCCGCCTTGCCCCAACTGATCCCGGCACCATTGGAAGAAGCCGCTGACGACCGGCTTCGCATGGTCCAGCCGGTATTGGCGCTTCTTCTCGCCGGTGAGCTCCTTTTCCTTAATGGTATCTTCAATCTGGTACAGCTTCGCGATCTGTTGCAGGGCTTCGGTGGCCTTCTCAGGATGATCCTTTTGGGCCTCAACGAAGCAACGGCGACTATGCACCCAGCATTGAGCATGAGTAATACCTTTCTGGGCCGCGGCATAGCGGGCATATGCGGCATAACCATCGCTGATCAGAGTGCCACTGAATTGGTCGTTCAGAACCTGCTCGATGTGCAGTCGGCCCCGACTGTTCGAGTAGGTAAACACCACTTCGTCGTCATCACCGTATAGGGGCCAGAACCAGCCTGTTTTCATCTTGCCTTTCTGCGGGCCTGCCCGGCCCTGGTGGCCCGCTTTGATGGGTGTTTCGTCCATGGCCAGCACCCGGCTGCGCAGCACGTTGTCGGTCTGGGCGTCCACAATGGGCCGAAGCAGGTCGATGGCCCGCTTCACCAGGTTCGTCAGGGTGCTGCGGCTGAGGGTAATACCCGCTTGTTGAATGCGCTGGTGCTGGCGATACAGCGGCAGGTGGAACTGGAACTTGTCCACCAGCAACCCGGCCAGCAGGCTGACATCGGCCAGGCTGTTGTCCAGCACGTTGAACGGGGCTGGCGTCGTCACAGGTTTTGAGTCAGTGCCCTTACGACGGAACACCGGGCGTTCGCATTTGAGCACCACATAGCTGGAGGCGCGCTGGGCCAGGCGATAAGTCGTTTTAGTGCCAATGATGTCGTACTGGTCGGCGTCCGGACCGGTCAGCTCCGGTGGCAGGTGTTCAATGACTTCCACCGGCACCCCGGCAGTAAAGCGCAGGCCAGTGTCGTTCAGACAATCGTCGTCCCGCTGCTTCTTGCCGGTGCCGCGCTGGTAAGCCTTAATAGTGCGTTTTTCTTCATCGGCAGGCTGTTCCGGTCGCGGTGCCTCCTCTGGCTGGAACAAGCTGTCCTGCCCGGGCAGATCGACCACCTGCTTCTCGGATTTGGGGCCGAACAGCTGCTTCTTGAACCAGTCTAACTGGTGTTTCAACTGCCGAATGGATTCCGCCTGGGCCTCCAACTGCTCCCGCAACAGTGCATTCTCCTCGGCCAGAGCCGAGGAGGAAAGTGTACCGGGAGAAGAAGCTGAAGCCGTTGAATTCATGGCCGATATTATACCGGAACTCTGTCTTCTATACCCCTCGAAAACGCTTGAACTGGCGGTATTTCTGCACCTCAATGCCGTCAATCAGCAGCTGCAAATCCGTCAGGGTCAGGGTTCGCTGACCGGAGGCGGATAACGGCACCCGGAACTGGCCCTGCTCCAGGCGCTTGGCCCACAGACAGTAACCGGTGGCGGTAAAGTAGAGCATCTTCATCTGGGTCTTACGGCGATTGACGAAGACAAAATACTGACCGCTGAGGGGGTCGTGCTTCAATTGATTCCGAACCAGGGCGCTCAGGCCCCGGAACGATTTGCGCATGTCGGTGGGCTCGGTGCACAGCCAGATGCGCGCCTGGCTATCGAGCCCGATCATCCGTTCTGGCTCAGCCGCAGTTCGACGCCGTTGCCCAGGCTCAGCACAATGTTCCAGCCTGGGCCGGACTGCGCCGCACCCATCAGAGAGGACAGGTCCAGAAAACCGGCTTCGCCGGAATCCGCTGAGTCACCGGCCGCCTGATCGGACAGGCGCTTGCGCCAGTTACAGAAACTGGCGTAGCCGATGTTCTCTTGTTTGCAGAACTTCGAAGCTGACAGACCACTGTCACGCTGCTGATTGACCAGAGCCTGCCACTGTTCGGGTGTGCGGTGCTTTCTCATGGGGGTAACCTCGTGTTGGAAAGTGTGAGGTTACTGTAGGGCGATTTTCAGCAGGGTGGCAGAACGTCGTGGAATGAACGCTTACCCCGGAACTATCATCGCGCACAACAACAATCGTTTGTTCATTCAGTATCATCCTGGCTGTTTGACTGAGGTCAGTGAGTCAGCATTTTTGCGTGGGAATCTGGAACGACCTTACAGACAAACCTTTAATACAGTTTGAAATTCAGGCACCGGATAAGAAATGAGCTTTGGCGGCAGGGGGGGCAGAGGTAAGGGCGAGGATGTCGAGTCACCGGGCGTCAAGGCAGGCGCACGATGGTGGGTTCTTGCATGATAAATAAAAACCGGCCCGTCATTTGGGCCGGCTTTTTATTCTGGATCTGAATTGCTTGTGATCACTTGGCCGATCAGAAACTCCTGCTCCAACCCAGCCAGAACTTCGGATCATCCGAGTTGACAGAGCCAAGCGCGTCGGTTGACTCAATGTCCGCGTACTCCACGTTAACACTGAAAGAACCGAAGTTTCCCGCATCCTTTGTAACGTTGGCGGCGACGTGTGAATAACTTGCCTCGCCGACAGAAGCCTTGCCGTCATCAGCGAAGTCGTAATAGCCAAGCGTCACACCGGCACTGTAGCTGTCCTCCAGAGGCACCCCAACAGAGGCGTAGTAATAGGCATCCCCCTGCACGAACACCCCATCACCACTGGTGTCGCTGTTGATCGTGTAGGCCAGGCCGATGGCCGCAATGCCATAACTGATCTCGCCGTACAGTTCGCCGAAGTCGATGGAGCCCGGCGCGTCAGGATACGCATAATAAATGTACCCAACGTCATAACCCAGTTCTTCCACAGAGCCGGAGAATCCGGCATAAAGATCAAGCTCATAGCTGGTGCCGTCACCAAAATCGACATTGGAACCCCAACCACCGGCGTAGAAGCCCGACGCATGCTCATAATCCAACCCTCCCTGGACAGCCGCAGCCCCGTCTGTCTGGGTGACGCCCCGGAACAGATAGTTGCTGCTGGCGCTCACATTTGAGCTGACGTCAGCGCTAACAATGGCGGGCGCAGCCTGAAGTGCTGCAAGCAAAGTGATACTGATAAAACCTGATTTGGTGAAAAACTGCTTCTTCATAATGGATACCTTCGGTTGGGTTTCATTGCTCCAAATATGATTTAGCAAAATTCCTGCCACATCTTATTTATTCTTGTTTATCATAATTATAGAGACAAATCGGCGCATTCTGAGCTTGCCCCCGAAAAACGACCGCAACACCTAGCGCCCCAGAACCTGTCACCGGCCCGGACCAGCGCCCTGTTTTGATGCATTCTCTGTAACCATTCTCCTGAATCCGTGAAGCCGGCGCCGACACTTTCCCTATCACCGCCAGCGAGCACTTTTTGATCATTCGCCCCGTGCAAGTTGGCTTTCGCAAGCCCGTTATTGCCAAAACCCACCGTGCTGATCGGTGCTGACGGCCCGTTTTGTCATGCCTTTCCACCCGCCAGGCACGACATATCTGGCGATCGCGTGTCGCTTGGAACTGCTTGTGGATAGAGTGTCGCCGATTGACGGTCAGCATGGCGTTCCTCGTGGATAACGCAGTCGGCTCCGCAGCGTCTTGAGCACCGTCATGCGCCCGATATCCTGCCCGAAGTC
>NZ_LVIA01000054.1:0-4950 GCF_001596805.1 Halomonas sp. KX33721
ACGGGTGGCGGAAGTTGATCAGATCAAGCTGTTTACCTTGTGTGGTAGCCACTACTTCACCCTGGAGACCAAAGCGCTCTAAGCAGCTCTCAACCAGCTCTTCGGCTAACAGCAGTAGGCGCTCGCCGGTGTCTACCAGCGCGTAGGTGAAATCGGGGTGAACATTCAGCGCCTGGTTGGCGGGAATGGTCCACGGCGTGGTGGTCCAGATCACCACGGCGGCGGGCTTGGCCAGCTCGCTTAAACCAAACGCAGCCGCCAGCTTGTCGGCGTCTGCCACGGGGAAGGCAACGTCGATGGCATCGGATTTTTTGTCGGCGTACTCGACTTCCGCTTCCGCCAAAGCCGAGCCGCAGTCAAAGCACCAGTTCACTGGCTTCAGGCCTTTAAAGACGTAGCCCGCCTCGACCATATCCGCCAGCGCGCGGATCTCGCCCGCTTCGTTGGCGTAATCCATGGAGCGATATGGATGATCCCAGTCACCGATGATACCCAGGCGCACAAAGTCCACCAGCTGGGTTTCGATTTGGGCACCGGCGTACTCACGGCACAGCTCACGGGCTTTATCCGCCGGAAGGTGCTTGCCGTGGGTGGTTTCGACCTTGTGCTCAATGGGCAGGCCGTGGCAGTCCCAACCCGGCACGTAGGGCGCATCAAAGCCCGCCAGGTTTTTGGACTTAACGATAATATCTTTGAGAATTTTATTAACGGCGTGACCGATATGGATACTGCCGTTGGCGTAGGGAGGGCCATCGTGCAGTACAAACAGCGGCGCACCCGCACGGGCTTCGCGCAGGCGCTGGTATAGGTTCATATCCTGCCACTGGGAAACACGCCCTGGCTCCTGCTTCGGCAGCATGCCGCGCATAGGAAAGTCGGTTTCTGGCAGGTTTAGCGTGTGCTTATAGTCCATAGTCCGGTCAGCCGTCGTTAGTATCGGCGGCGTCATCCGCCGAAGTGAAATCAGAAGAAGCGGTCTCACGCCCAAGCGGGGCCGAGGCCAGCGGAAGAGAGGTCGTTAGATCAGCGTCGGCGGTTGCAAAGTAGCGGCGCGCCTTGGCTTGGTCCTGGTGAATCTGTGCTTTTAGCGCGTCAAAATCGTCAAACTTCACTTCCCCTCGCAGCCGTGCGCAGGGGTAAACCGTTAGCCGTTGGTCATACAGATCGCCAGAAAAATCCAGCAGGTGCACTTCCAGCGTAGGGCGTTTAGACCCCACCGTAGGCCGAAAGCCGACGTTCGCTACGGCGGGGTGCCGCTCGCCATTCGCCAATTCGGCCACCACCGCAAACACCCCCCGTAGCGTCAGCGGCTGGGGCAATAGCGGTAGGTTCGCGGTCGGTACACCAATGGTGCGCCCCAACTGCTGGTCGCGCACCACGCGGCCATGCAGCGAATAAGGCCTGCCCAACAGGCGGGCGGCCACTTCAAAGTTACCGCTGGCCAGCAGCGTACGCACTCGGGTGCTCGATACCCGCTCGTCATCGACTTTGAAGGTGCGAGTATGCTCTACGCCAAAGCCATGAGTGCGCCCCACGGCTTCTAACAGACTGAAGTCGCCACGGCGATCACAGCCAAAACGGAAGTCGTCGCCCACCACTAGATGCTTAACGCCCAGCCCATCAATCAACACCTGATCGATAAACTCGCGACCGGTGAGGCTGCGCAAGGCATCGTTAAACGGCAGGCACAGCACCTGCTCGGCACCGTGGTCGCGCAGCAGGCGCACTTTTTCCCGCAGGCGCGTTAAGCGCGGCGGCGCTTGGTCTCCGGCAAAAAACTCGCGGGGCTGAGGCTCAAACACCACCACGGTCAGCGGTACGTTCAGGCGCGCAGCGTGCTCGCGGCACTGCTGTAGAATCGCCTGATGGCCGCGATGCACGCCATCGAAATTACCAATGGTCGCCACGCAGCCACGATGGGACGCTGTCAGATTGTGCAGACCTCGAATGACGTGCATGGCACCTCTTTTTTAAAAGCTTGTTTTAAAAGCGTTTTCCGTTTTAAGGCCGTTGGCCGTTTTCAAAGCGTTTGATTATAACGAACGCGCTGCTCTGGTGCAGAAGAAGATAATAGCGCTCACGCGCCTGCCCCTTTCCTAGCCGTTCATTTTAAAGTGGCGAAGCCGCAGGCCAAGCGCCGTTAACCAGATAAAGTAGAGCCCGCCCCCGAGCACTACTAGCCCGGCCACCCAGCGGACGCGCTGCCATAGCCCAAACTCTAACCACACCTGCCAATCAGGTGAGACTAACATAAGCGCCACGCTCATCAGCACGCTGCCGCCGACTAACTGCACCGCGTAACGCCCCCAACCCGGCTGAAACACCAGCACCTGCTGGCGGTAAAGCAGATACCCCAACAGCCCCGCGTTTAAAAATGCAGATAGCGCAGTGGCCAACGCCAAGCCCGCGTGGGCCAGCGGCCAAATCAGCAGTAGGTTGAATACCATGTTCGCGACCATGGCGATAATGCCCACCTTCACCGGTGTTTTGGTGTCCTGGCGGGCGAAGAAGCCAGGCGCTAGCACTTTGATCAGCATAAAGGCCACCAGCCCAAAGGCATAGGCGCGCAGGCTCATGGCCGCCATCTGAATATCGTTATCGGTCATCGCCCCGTAGTGAAACAGGGTAATCAAAAACGGCTCGGCCAGTACCGCCAGCGCCAGGGCAGCGGGCACGCCCAACAGCAGCACCACGCGGATCGCCCAATCCAACATGGCGGAAAAGTGCTCGGTGGACTGCTCCGCATGACGTTTGGAAAGCGCTGGCAGAATAATGGTGCCAATCGCCACACCAAACACGCCAAGCGGCAGCTCTACCAAACGGTCAGAGTAGTAGAGCCATGAAACGCTGCCTGCGGCCAACAGCGATGCCAGCACCGTATCCAACAGCAGGTTGATCTGGGATACCGAGACCCCAAACAAAGCCGGCACCATCAGCTTTAAAATGCGCTTCACGCCATCGTGGGCGAAGTTAGGCCATGGGGTGGGCAAAAGCCCTAAACGCAGCAAAAACGGCACCTGAAACGCAAGCTGAGCCGCCCCGGCAATCAGCACGCCCCACGCCAGCGCCATAGCGGGCTCTTCCATCAGGGGCATCAAAAACAGCGCCGCGCCGATCAGCGAAATATTCAGCAGCACCGGTGTAAATGCGGGCACTGCAAAGCGGTTCCAAGTGTTCAGCACGCTGCCTGAGAACGCGGTGAGCGAAATGAGCAGCAGGTAGGGAAAGGTGAGCCGCAGCATATCGGCGGTCATCGCGAGTTTATCAGGGTCGCGTCCAAAGCCAGGGGCAAACAGCCATACCAGCCAGGGCGCGCCCAGCATCGCCAACGCGGTGATTAGCGCCAGCAGCGCGGTTAGGCTCCCCGCTACCGCATTCAGCAGTTCACGGATCTCCTGCTTGGTGCGCTGGGTGGAGTACTCCGAGAGCACCGGCACAAACGCCTGGTTAAACGCCCCTTCTGCAAATAAACGGCGCAGAAAATTGGGAATTTTAAACGCCACAAAAAAGGCATCCGAGCCATTGCCTGCGCCCAAAAACGTTGCCACGACCACATCGCGCACCAACCCCATCACCCGGGAGAGCATGGTCATCGCGCTGACCACTAACCCCGAACGCATCAGTCCTCGGCGTGGTGGCGGCATATTGGCATGCTGTGGTGTATCGGCGCTCATCAGGTTATTCCCTACAGGCTAAATAGAGATGCACATATCGCCCGGTAGGCGACGTTCAGGCACAAAAAAACCGGCCGCAGCCGGTTTTTTTATGGCGCCTGCCGGCTTACGCCGCCAGAGCCTTAATGCGCTTGTTCAAGCGGCTTTTCAGACGTGCAGCTTTCTTCTTAGAAAGAACGTCTTTATCAGCAATACGGTCAACGACCGGCTGCATTACCTTGAACTCTTCCATCGCTTTGCCATGGTCGCCGGTGTTAATCGCTTTGATCACACGCTTGATGTAGGTGCGGACCATGCTGCGCTGGCTGGATTTCAGGACGCGACGAGTCTCGGCCTGGCGGGCGCGCTTGCGTGCTTGCTTGCTGTTCGCCACAGGTATCTCCTTGGAGAATAAGGGCTGCCTAAAAACGGCAACGAATTTACTATGTGTTTGTCGGCTGGCAGTTGCCAAATCACGACATTTCCGTAACAACCAATTGATCTAGCAGGGTTTTCAACACTGCCAAATAGTGTAACGAGCAGTCTGATAGCTGCCCGCTCACGGGTCTTGTCTGAGAGGATGGCGTAGTCTATCACGCGTTAAGCGGGCTTGCTAGCCGTTGTCAATGCTTTTCAGGCGGGGACCGCTAGCGCTTACCTACCAGTGGTTGTACTAGAGTTAAGCTCAGTTCTTGTGTATGGAGGGCAGTAGAGAGGGTGGCGTATCCTGTTGATTGATCTCGCCAGATCACAACCAACATAGGACGGATACGCCATGAGCAATTCTACTCTCCAAGCCGTGACGCAGCCAGACACCGGCGCTACTGATCCGTTGCATGAGCTGCTGCGCAAAGGGGCCCGAGACCTGATCGCCAAGGCCGTGGAGGCCGAGTTGGCCACCTTTCTGGCGCAGTATGCCGATCAGCGGCTCGACGATGGACGCCAGGCCGTGGTCCGCAACGGCTACCTGCCGGAGCGCACCGTGCAAACCGGTATCGGCGACGTCGAGATCAAGGTGCCCCGCGTCCGTGACCGCAGTGGCGACGGGGTGACCTTCAGCAGCGCGCTGTTGCCGCCCTACCTGAAGCGGGCCCGCAGCATCGAGGAGCTGATCCCCTGGCTCTACCTGAAGGGAGTCTCTACCGGCGACTACCAGGAGGCCCTGTCGGCCCTGCTGGGTGACCAGGCCAAGGGACTCTCGGCCAACACCGTGTCGCGTCTCAAGAAGCAGTGGGAGGACGAGCATACCGACTGGCAGAAGCGCGACCTGGCAGACCAGCGTTACGTCTACTGGTGG